>CANGLD010000106.1 GCA_947454475.1 Oxalobacteraceae bacterium | reverse complement strand
GTAATCCATCTGCTGCATACCCAAGGTTTGCACAAAACCATACCAAGTTAACTGTATAGGTGCAGCCCTTCTAGCAAAGACTTCTAAGCGCTCTCCCTCGCTGTGACCAGACAAATCGACTAAAACATCGATATCCTGAGCCTGAATCAGTTGAAACAATTCATCTATCGATTGTTGCTGAACATCATGCCAATAATCTGTATATTTTTTTAAAACGCTAGTAATGGGATCACTTGCCTGAGTCATAAAGGCATGAATTTCAAACTGCTGATGATCATGATTCTTGAGATAGGGCTCTATGAAATAACGTATGGCGTGATTTTTAAAATCTCCAGAAACATAACCAATTTTTAATTTCTTATTACTCTCTATGTTTTTGTTTGCAAAAGAAGGAATCAACTTTACGTGCGGATCCAAATAATCTTTACACCATGATTCATATAAGCTGCGTATTTCAAATGGATCAGACGTACGACTGGCCTGCCATGCAGCTAAATTAATTCTTAATATAGGATTGCTAGGATTTAATTCTAGCGATTTCTGAGCATAGGAAATCGCCTGATCATAATCCCCTACTTTCATCATAATTTCAGCTAACTGCGCTAGCACGAGATAATCTGAATGAAAATTTTCGTGTGCTTTTTTTAAAGAATCAATGGCGAGAAAATATTTGCTTTCTATGGAATAAGCATAAGCCAGATATTGAAAAGCGATTAATGCCTCTGCATCATTTTGCTGAATGATACGATTAAATAAAACGCGCGCTTCCTCCAGATTACCGTCAGAGAGATTCTGCAATCCTTCAAGGAGTATGGGTGAGCGCATTTGATGAATATCGCAAATAAATTAGTAGCTTAACATTAGCCAGAGAAATACCCAGCGCACTCGTAATTCACCACTCCAGATATTTTTATTCACAGGTAAAAACCGTCTGACACATTAAAAAGCCACAATTTGTGTCCTGAGGTTTAGCTTTCTTACCCTCAGCATTACAAATATGTTTAGCCTTAGCCCAAAGATCGCCAGAAAAATTAAAGGTACTGTACGAATACGCAAATTGATTACTTGATTGTCGCTGCGGTTCAGTTGCACAAGCGCTTAACAAACATACAGCGAGAAAAAAGAAGGTTTTGCGCATGTTGACGGCCTTATAGTGAAAAATAAAACTGATGGGAATCAAACAATAACAACTCTAGCCAGACAATGCGCGCATTAGGCGAATATGATGGTCATGACAATTTATCATTTTCATCATTTCAAAAGAGCCACTTATGCTGCAGACTGTTGCAATCGTTTTAATCATTTTGTGGCTGCTAGGATTAGTCTCATCCTATACGCTAGGTGGATTCATCCATCTTTTACTAGTTGTTGCTGTGATTATTATATTAGTGCGTCTCATACAAGGTAAAAAGTTATAAGCAATAACCTAACTAAGAAAACTACAATCTCTATTCGTATTGAATAGCTTTAATAAAAGTCAACAACCTTAAGCATTTTCCAAGGAAGAGACGCGATTACGACCAGCAGCTTTTGCGCGGTACATCGCAATATCAGCTTGCTGCTGTATCTCGAGCATACTTTGTTCACTATGCTCATTTTTAGCGACGCCTATACTCGCTGTGATTTTACGCTTGGATTCACCTACATCAGGCATGATGGATTCAATAGAATATCTTATATGTTCCGCTAAATTCAGTGCATCGGTAAATCCGGTATTCGGTAAAAATAGTGAAAATTCTTCTCCACCAATTCTGCCTAGTACATCACTTTCGCGTAGGTTATTTGCCAAGCAATCCGCAACTGCCTTTAAAACTACATCACCTGCTGCATGGCCGTAAGTATCATTAATAGATTTGAAATGATCTAAATCGACAAACAATACTGAATAGGGTGTTTTATTTCTGTGCGCAAGCTTGATTAAACCTTCACATATTTCATAGTACGACCTTGCGTTTAGCATTCCTGTTAAGGGATCACGCGTTGCCATGAATTTTAGTTTCTCATTGGATGAGCGCATCCGCATATAGAAATAAATCGACTGCCTTGCATAGGCATGAAAAAATGCGGCAGAATAAATCATACTAATGACTGCTGTCGCCAGTGCATTCGCTGAATAAGGCGCAGCCATATAGGCATTACCCATAACTAAACCAGAAATAATGACGATGGATACGCATGCACCAACGATGCGGCCCAATAATAAATAAGCACCCGGTATATTAGTAAATAACCATAGTATGCGTAGCTCATCGCCAGGAACATAAATCATGGCCGAACTGAGTTCTAGCAAACTAATCACTTCAAAAATCCAAGCAATGGGCATAAATAATTGCTTACGCCCGCGCAGAACAAAGAATAAAAATATCGAGGCAAAGGTAAATATTGTCATTGACCTGACATGCTCGGCTGGAATGGCGGCTGCACCACTCTCGGTGGGAATAATAAAACCCACAGTAGCAAGCACTCCTACAGCTAATAACACCATTAAGAATTTATACTGAAATTCTCTGTATTCTTCGTTTTCTGGAAAATCAACGTTTCCAAAAAAATATTTTCCTAATATAGACATAAGATATCCATTCGAAATCCCAAAAGCTGCAAATTTGCTTGTAAATAGAACTGAGATCGATGTTACCTAAAGGAAATTTAATGTCAATATAGGTGATAAATAATTGCTCTATTTATCTTATTAAAATGAAAGCCAGTAGGGCTGATCTTGCGTGGTAGATTTTTGAAAGGATAGCTCAAAGAAAAGCAAGCAGGTGTATTGCAGTCATTAACTCTCTTTCAACATAGAGTTAAAGATATTCTTTGCAGGATTTAGAAATACATATTTTTTATTTTAATTTTTTATCGCAATCTAACTCAGAGCTGACTTACACAGTATGCTGAATATTACTCACACAATAAGATGCAATTGCATCAAGTACTAAAGCATTTTCTCCAACTGCCTGACTGACTTGCAAACTCACTTGCGGATAATGCGCAGTTAATTCTTCTATTATTAGAGGCAAATCACGTAGCACATGCGCACCCTGCCCTAAGAATACAGGCACAACTTGAATTTGTTCACATCCACTTTGTACGAGTTCAGCAACAACATCAGACAGACTCGGCTCCATAAGTTCTAGAAACGCCAACTTCACAATTGCGTCCGACAACTTTTCCTGTGACAGTATTTGTAAGCGTTCAAACGGTTGCTTCCATGATGCTGCACGGGCTCCATGAGCAAACAGTACTAAAGCTTTTTTATGCTGCATTAATGTCTCTCCACCCAATACAAAGCTGCAATTGCAGATATGAGAAATAAAGCACTAGGCGTGACTGCCGTGACAAACGGAGGCCAAGTATTCAGTAAGCCCACATGTGAAAACAGACTATTTAATAACTGAAATGACACGCCTATCATGATGCCTATAAAAATTTTCAGTGATAAACCACCGCTACGAACTTTTAAGTAAGCAAATGGCAAAGCTAAAGCCATCATCACAAACACTGCAAAGGGATAAATCACCTTAGCCCAGAAGGCGATTTCATAGCGCTCTGTTCTTTGTTTATTTTCTTCTAAATGCTGACTAAATTTTGCCAGATCAATCGCAGACATTTTGTCTGGATTAGCCACCAACACGGCCATAATTTCTGGCGTGATGTCTGAATCCATCACACTCGTAGTTAATGAGCGGTTAATAATTTTTGGAGGACGCTGATCGGTTGCCAATGTTTTCTTCGCATCAGGAAAACGCATTTCTTGTACATTACTTAATTCCCAGCGACCATCTGCTAAAAATTTTGCCTGCTCAGCATTAATGCGCGTCAGTAAATGCATGTCTTGATCAAATTCATAAATGCGCACTGACTTAAGACTACTATCAGGTTCTATTTTTTTTGCATTTAAAAATCGTGAACCTAATACAGCTTTACTAACTGGATCACGCAATACATCCTTTGCCCATAATCCTGAACGAAACTCGGATGAAATGGCTGCACCGACTATTTTTCTTTTAAAGTTTTCAGCAAAATCACTCGCCTTAGGAGCGATAAATTCACCTAACAAAAAAGTCACCACTGCTAAGACAATAGCAATACGTAATAATAAAGAGATAGCACCCATCATTGATAAAGATGAAGCACGCATTACCGTGAATTCTGAACGTGCTGCAAATTGCGCCATGACATAAATAGTGCCGATTAATGCTGCGATAGGCATTAATTCATAGGCATAGGATGGCAAACCTAATGTCACATAAAGAAAAACATGTTCTATGCGATAAGGTCCTTGCCCCACCCAACGCATTTCTCCCATCAAATCAAAGAAAGCGAATAAAGAAAGAAACGCCACCAACACAAACAAGACAGCTTGATAAATCTCGGTCGCAAAGTAACGTCTTAACACTTTCATGATGCCGCCACTTTTTTGGAAGCCATCAGTCGTTTAGCCATACTTAATAAGGTCACAGGATGCCAGGGGCTATTGGTGTTGTTACGCCATGCAAAGAGCAAAGCAATAAAGATCAGACCTATCAAATGCAACGGCCACCATGACCATGCCCATGTCCACTTTGCTTGCGCTACCAGGGATTGCACAATACCGACTGCATTGCTATATGAAACAGCAAGTAATAAGGCAATCATGAGATTAATGGTGCGGCCTCGGCGCGGATTAACAAATCCCAGAGGTATCGCTAATAAGGTGAGTAAAAAACTCATTAAGGGCAAGCTGATGCGCCACAACAATTCAGACATGTGTTCAGGTGAACCTACTTCCCACAAAATAGGTGTGGGCAAATTCCGCACTGCTTTATTTGCTGTGATTTGTTCTGCTTTACTAGCAACCAACACACCATAGCGCTGAAAATCCATCATTTGAAATTCAGCTTGCCCAGGTTGGCCGTCATAACGACGACCTTTGTCTAATATGAGAAATTTATCGCCGTATTCATCAATCACAATTTCTCCCTGCTGGGACGAAACAATGACATCACCCTTACTGTCACTTTGATTCACAAAAACATTTTTTACTTTTGTGCTGTCAGCAGTTAAACCTTCTACAAAAAATATTCTGTCACTTGCCGCTGATTCTTGAAATTTTCCAGGTGAGATGCGTGAAATATCTTCTCGGTTACGAAAACGTTCTTTAAATTCAGCACTCTTACCGTTAGCCCAAGGCGTCAACACTAATGAGAGCACGCCAACCAACAACATAATCGGTAAACCAACTGAAAGAACAGGTTTAATCCAGCGCATGAGGGATAAACCCGATGCAAACCAGACCACCATTTCAGAATCTTGATAACTGCGTGCTACTACCGACAAAACTGAAATAAAGATAGTCAATGTGAGAATGACAGGAAGATAATTCAGCGCAGAGAATCCTAACAAGGCAACCACATCAGCAGATGCCACTTTACCGGCGGCTGCATCACCCAATATGCGTATCAACATCACCGTAATGACGATAGTGAATAGCGTGGTGAACACAGCGCCTGTCGTGTTCAACAACTCTAGGCGGATTGCGCGCTGAAAAATCATTCGGGGACTATAATGTGCGGATAACAGGAGTAACCATGGACTTTAGCATAAAAGCTTTTGATACAAAAAACGCAATCTCGCAGACCAAATCTGGTTGCATCGCGGTTGGTATTTTCGAAAACGGCAAACTGTCGGCTGCCGCCAAAGCACTTGATAGTAAAGGCGCGATTACTAACGCCTTAAAGAGTGGCGACATTTCCGGCAAAGCTGGTAGCGCTCTCCTCTTGCAAGCGCCCGCCGGAACTGCTGCGGATCGTGTTCTTCTTCTCGGATTGGGAGCGGAAGATGCCGTCTCTGACCGCAACTTCATCTCTGCACTGCAGACCGTCATTCGGGTTTTCACTAGCCTCGGTGCCGCTGAAGCCTTGTTCGCTCTGCCTATGGACGGAGTGCGCGGACGTGATTTGGCGTGGGCGGTACGCACTACGGTTGTGACCATACGTGAAGGCCTGTATCGCTCTGATGAATTAAAAAGCAAAAAAGAAAACAGTAAAGCTGGTGTAAAAAAACTAGGCTTAGTCGTCGATACTGCTCAAGCTGCTTTGGCAAAAGGCGTATTAGCACAAGGTCTGGCACTGGCAAATGGAATGGATCTGAGCAAAACGCTGGGTAATCTCCCACCAAATATTTGCACACCGACCTACCTAGCTTCAGCAGCGCGTAAGCTGGCTAAAGAATTCAAACTGGGCGTAGAAATACTGGATCGCAAACAACTCGAAGCTCTCAAAATGGGGAGCTTTCTGTCGGTTACCAATGGCAGTGAGCAACCGCCAAAATTTATCGTCTTAAAACACATGGGCGGTAAAGTTAAATCTGCCCCCGTCGTTCTAGTTGGCAAAGGCATTACCTTTGACACCGGTGGCATTTCTCTCAAGCCAGGTGCTGGCATGGATGAAATGAAATACGACATGTGCGGCGCTGCTTCTGTATTAGGTACATTCCGCGCCATCGCAGAAATGCAGTTGAAACTGAATGTGATCGGCGTCATTCCTGCTTGTGAGAATATGCCCTCTGGTAAAGCCTCACGTCCGGGCGACATCGTGACTTCTATGTCAGGTCAAACCATAGAAATTTTAAATACCGATGCAGAAGGTCGTTTAATTCTGTGTGACGCATTAACTTATGTAGAACGCTATAAACCTGCAGTCGTAGTTGACATCGCTACACTGACAGGCGCATGTGTTACCGCACTCGGTCATCACAATACAGGTCTGTTCACACGGCATGATGAAATACATGATGAACTCGCCAATGAATTACTCGCAGCAGGTAAAGATTTTAATGACACTGCATGGCGCATGCCTGTAGAAGAAAGCTATCAAGAGCAATTGAAATCTAACTTTGCAGACATGGCAAATATAGGCGGTCCTCCTGGTGGCAGCATCACCGCAGCTTGTTTCCTAGAACGCTACACTCGCAAATACACTTGGGCACATTTGGATATTGCAGGCACTGCTTGGAAGAGTGGCGCAGCTAAAGGTGCGACTGGTAGACCAGTGCCATTGCTGACTAGCTTTTTAATTAAACGGGCACATGCGTAAGTCTAACTTCATTACTGCGTAACGAGTCAGAACATGAAACTCGTTACGTGGAATGTAAATTCCCTTAAAGTTCGTTTGCCACATGTACTAGAGTGGCTGCAAGCTAATCCTGTCGATGTACTTTGTCTGCAAGAGACCAAGCTCACCGACGATAAATTTCCTATCGCTGAAATCAACGCTGCAGGATATCAAGTCGTCTTTAGCGGGCAAAAAACTTATAACGGTGTCGCCATCTTGTCGCGCCACCCTATTAGTGATGTCGTTAAAAACAATCCCCTCTTCCCTGACGAACAGCAACGCATCATTGCTGCCACTATTGCAGGTGTGCGCATTGTTTGCGCTTACATACCGAATGGGCAATCAGTCGGCTCTGATAAATACGAATACAAACTACGTTGGCTAGATGGCTTAATCACTTGGCTAACATC
>CANGLD010000105.1 GCA_947454475.1 Oxalobacteraceae bacterium | reverse complement strand
GCAGGCTACGTCAAATTAGATGCAATGGAAAACCCTTACACTTTGCCGCCGCATTTGCAGCAGGCACTGGGTGAGCGTTTAGGAAAAGCTGCGCTGAATCGTTATCCCGTTCCAACGTATACCGCTTTAAAACAAGCAATATGTAGCAAGCTGGGTGTACCTACAGGTTATGACATCGTGCTAGGGAATGGTTCGGATGAATTAATTTCCATGGTGTCGGTAGCCTGTGCCAAGCCGGGTGCAAAAGTACTCGCACCAGTGCCGGGTTTTGTGATGTATGCCATGTCTGCGCAGCTAGCAGGTTGTGAGTTTGTGGGTGTGCCCTTCAAGGAAGATTTTTCGCTTGATCTGCCCGCTATGTTGGAGGCAATCCGCCATCACAAACCCGCCATTACGTATCTGGCTTATCCCAATAATCCGACTGGCACCTTGTTTGAGGTTGCAGCCATAGAAGCTATTTTGCTAGCAGTTGGAGATCAGGGTGTGGTGATCGTAGATGAGGCTTATCAGCCTTTTGCAGAAACGAGTTTCATGCCGCGGTTGCCAGAATTTCCGAATTTAATCGTTATGCGTACGGTTTCTAAACTGGGTTTAGCCGGCATACGCTTGGGTTATATGGCTGCATCGCATGCACTGTTGGCAGAATTTGATAAGGTACGACCACCTTATAACGTCAATGTTTTAACCCAGACCACAGCAGAATTTTTACTCGAGCATGTCAACGAGTTGGATCAGCAAGCAGCTAAAATCAGGCAAGAACGTCAACGCATGGCTGCAGTTTTGGCGACGTGGTCTGGCGTGCAGGTGATTCCGTCTTTTGCGAATTTTCTCCTTTTGCGCATAACGGCTCCAGGCCTCACAGGAACCGCGGTTTTTGAAAGACTGCTGGCGCAAAAGGTTTTGATCAAAAATGTCGGTAAAATGCACCCGTTACTGGCGAACTGTTTGCGGATTACCGTGAGCACGCCAGAAGAAAATGCCTTATTCGAAGCCGCATTAAAAATTAGCCTACAGCCCTGAATTGACCATTACATATGTCCACAGCCCGCAAAGCAGAAGTCGTTCGTAATACCGGTGAAACGCAAATTCGCGTTGCTATCAACATGGACGGTACAGGCCAGCAAAAGCTCGCAACCGGTGTGCCATTCTTAGATCACATGTTGGATCAAATTGCGCGCCACGGATTGATCGATCTGGATATCGAAGCCAAGGGCGATTTACATATTGATGCCCATCACACGGTTGAAGATGTAGGCATTACCTTGGGGCAGGCCTTCGCAAAAGCCATAGGAGATAAAAAAGGCATACGTCGTTATGGCCATGCCTACGTGCCATTGGATGAAGCTTTATCACGCGTGGTGGTGGATTTTTCTGGCCGCCCAGGGCTGGAATTTCATGTGCCCTTTAAGCGTTCCATGATTGGCTCATTTGATGTCGATTTGACGCATGAATTTTTTCAGGGTTTTGTGAATCACGCTTTAGTTACACTGCATATTGATAATCTGCGCGGCGAGAATGCACATCATCAATGCGAAACTGTATTCAAAGCTTTTGGTCGCGCGCTACGTATGGCGGCAGAAATAGATGCGCGTGCTGCGGGCAGTATTCCTTCAACCAAAGGCAGTCTCTGATTCGTCATCACTTGCGCTGTAATCCTGTTTGGACCGATTGAATTCTTATGAATAAAATTGTGGTGGTTGATTACGGCATGGGGAATTTGCGTTCGGTTGCGCAGGCACTTATGCATGTGGCACCCGATGCGGAAGTAAAAATATCTGGCGATCCAGAAGCGATACGAGCTGCAGACAGAATAGTCTTGCCGGGGCAAGGTGCCATGCCAGACTGTATGCGATCTTTGAAGGCATCAGGCGTCTTTGAAGCACTCAATGAAGCGGTACAACATAAGCCTTTGTTTGGCGTTTGTGTGGGCGAACAAATGCTGTTTGATCGCAGCGATGAAGGTGATGCAGATTGTCTTGGTCTCTTGCCAGGTAAAGTGGTGAAATTTTCGCTAGAAGGACAATTGCAAGCTGATGGTTCGCGCTTTAAAGTGCCACAAATGGGATGGAATTGCGTTGCTCAGCGCACTGCGCATGCAATGTGGAAAGACGTTCCAGATGATAGTTTTTTTTATTTCGTGCATAGTTATTATGCTGTGCCTGAAAACCCAGCCCATGTATTGGCTGAAACAGATTACGGTGGGTTGTTTTGTTGTGCTGCAGGGAGAGATAATATCTTTGCGACGCAATTTCACCCCGAGAAAAGCGCAACAGCTGGTTTGCAGCTATATAAAAATTTTGTACATTGGAATCCTTAAGCAAGACCTGCAGTTTCAACATTAGTTTGTACATTAGTTTGTACATTAGTATCTCTATTTATTAACCTTTTATTCTCTTGTAGCCATGCTGCTTATACCTGCTATCGACCTTAAAGACGGCCACTGCGTTCGTTTGAAGCAGGGCGATATGGATCAAGTTACCGTGTTTTCTGAAAACCCTGCAGAGATGGCCAGACATTGGCTAGAGCAAGGTGCACGTCGTCTGCATTTAGTGGATTTGAATGGTGCATTTGCAGGTAAACCAAAAAATGAATCAGCAGTCAAAGCAATCTTAGCTGCAGTGCGTGATTTTGCGCTCGAATATGATATCGAGGAAATTCCCGTGCAGCTCGGTGGTGGCATACGTGATCTAGACACCATAGAACGTTATCTAGATGGCGGCCTGTCTTACATCATCATAGGGACTGCAGCAGTCAAAAGCCCAGGCTTTTTGCATGATGCATGTAGCGCATTTCCAGGCCAAGTAATTGTTGGACTCGATGCCAAAGATGGAAAAGTAGCGACCGATGGTTGGAGTAAGTTATCAGGACATGAAGTCATCGATCTAGCGAAAAAATTCGAAGACTATGGTTGTGAAGCGATTGTTTATACCGACATCGGTCGTGACGGCATGATGAAAGGTGTGAACATAGAAGCGACTGTTAAGCTGGCGCAGAGCATGACCATTCCTGTTATTGCATCGGGTGGTGTACACACCATTAAAGATGTAGAAGCCTTATGCGCAGTGCAAGATGAAGGCATAGAAGGTGTGATTTGTGGTCGCTCGATTTATGAAGGTACCTTGGACTTACAATCAGCACAAACACGCGCTGATGAATTGTCTGGCGACCTCGAAGACGAAGAATGACATGACACTTGCTAAACGCATCATCCCTTGTCTGGATGTGACTGCCGGACGAGTGGTCAAAGGCATTAACTTTGTGGAATTGCGCGATGCGGGTGATCCAGTAGAAATTGCCAGACGCTATGATGCAGAAGGCGCTGACGAATTGACTTTTCTCGACATCACCGCGTCCTCCGATGATAGAGATTTAATTTTGCACATCATTGAAGATGTCGCTTCACAAGTCTTTATTCCTCTCACGGTAGGCGGTGGAGTACGGGTAGTCGATGATGTACGCCGCTTACTGAATGCAGGTGCAGATAAAGTTAGCATCAACACTTCTGCTGTAACCAATCCTCAATTAGTTGCTGATGCAGCCAATAAATATGGTTCGCAATGTATTGTTGTAGCGATTGATGCGAAACGCGGTGAGTCTGGTAACTGGGAAGTCTTTACGCATGGTGGTCGACGTGCAACCGGATTAGATGCAGTAGAGTGGGCAAAAAAAATGCAAGCCTTAGGTGCGGGTGAAATTTTATTAACCAGCATGGATAGAGATGGCACGAAAGTGGGTTTTGATTTGCCTCTCACACGCGCAGTATCTGATGCGGTTTCTATTCCTGTAATCGCTTCTGGCGGTGTGGGTAATTTACAGGATTTAGCAGATGGCATAGTGCAAGGTCATGCTGATGCCGTACTCGCTGCAAGTATTTTTCATTATGGTCAGCATAGTGTGCAAGAAGCGAAGCGCTTTATGGCGCAGCAAAATATACCTGTGAGATTGACATGATGACCAAAGCAAAATGGCTCTCACGTATCAATTGGAATGAACAACAACTCATTCCTGTGATTGCGCAAGAAGTAGGGACAAATGATGTCTTGATGGTAGCTTGGATGAATCACGAAGCGCTAACGCGTACAGTTGAACTTGGACAGGCAGTGTATTGGAGTCGTTCACGAAAAAAACTCTGGCATAAAGGCGAGGAGTCAGGGCATTTTCAACGCGTGCATGAAATTCGTTTAGATTGTGATGAAGATGTACTCTTACTCAAAGTAGAACAGTTGGGCGATTTAGCTTGTCACACTGGACGTCATTCCTGTTTTTTTCAAAAGCTCGATACATCGAGTGAACAACCTACCTGGGTAGAAGTAGATCCTGTCTTAAAAAATCCTGACGACATCTACAAATAAAATAATGAGCGATATTTTAAAAAGACTGGCTGATGTCATCGAGACACGCAAACCTGCACACGGTGGCGATGCAGAGAAATCCTATGTTGCCCGATTGTTTGTAAAAGGTGATGACGCGATTCTAAAAAAAGTGGGTGAAGAAGCGACTGAAACGGTGATGGCAGCGAAAGATGTGCGTGCAGGTGCCAGTACCGACAAACTCATTTATGAATGCGCAGATCTTTGGTTTCACTCCATGATTATGTTGGCGCAGTTTGGATTGACGCCTGAGCAAGTGCTCAATGAACTAGCCAGACGAGAAGGCTTGTCTGGCATAGAAGAAATGGCAAATCGTAAATTAAGTGAACGCGAAGCAGAAGAAAAGCGCGGTTAATACGGATTTACTATCAGCCTGCATCAGATAAGAATTACATAAGAATCAAAAAGAAACAGGGAGAAAAGATTTGGAAAATTGCATTTTCTGCAAAATAGCAGCCGGTCAAATACCATCAAAAAAAGTCTACGAAGACAATGAATTATTGGCTTTTCATGACATCAACCCAGCTGCGCCAGTGCATTTCTTGATTATTCCTAAAGCCCATATTCCGACTTTGTCGGATTGCAATGCGAGCCATGAGGGTTTGTTAGGTAGAATGATGGCGCTCGCACCTAAGCTAGCCCAGGAGTTAGGTTGTGGTTATGAAGGTTCAGGGGATACAGCATCAGGTGGATTTAAGGCGCTGATTAATACTGGACCAGATGGCGGTCAAGAGGTGTACCATCTTCACCTGCATGTAATGGGCGGAGCACGTCCTTGGGCAGGTCAGCGATAATTTAATAGCAGCACAGATAGAGTCGATTTGAACCTACGGGTTCTGTAAGGAGAAAATAATGGGTTCATTTAGTATTTGGCACTGGGTTATCGTGCTGGTCATTGTGATGCTAGTGTTTGGCACCAAAAAATTGGGCAACATAGGCGCAGACTTGGGCAAAGCGGTAAAAGGTTTTAAAGATGGTGTGAAGGGTGCGGAAGAAGGACACGCGCCAGCATCACCACAGGTTGCTGATAAAAGTACCATCGACGTTCACGCTCAAGAAAAATCTAAAAGCTGAGTTGTTCGCAACATTAATGGCGTGTGTAATTCACACGCCGTCTTGCTGCGCCCCTCCTGCTTTACTTTCCCATGATTGATTTAGGCCTCACCAAAATTGCACTCATCGGTGCGGTCGCTCTCGTTGTGATCGGCCCCGAAAAACTGCCTGCGGTTGCTCGTATGGCGGGGACTTTGTTTGGTCGAGCACAACGTTATATCTCTAACGTGAAAGCTGAAGTCAATCGTGAAATGCAGATGGAAGAGCTGAACAAAATGCATTCCAACATTTTGAATGCAGCGAATTCGCTCCATAAAACAGTGGCAGATGATATCGCAGAAGCAGAGCAAGATTTTTCACAAGCTGTAGCAGAAGCGAATCAATCGTATTTAGGTGGCGAAGCTTGGAAACATACACCGAGTGAGCAAGACCTTGCAGACAAAAATCGCAATTTTCGTAAGAAAAAAATTGCACATACATCTTCACTGCCCATGTGGTTTAAACGTCAAAGCGGTCGTAAGTCGCGTGTCATGTCAGGTGCTGCACGCGTTGCACGTTATCGTCCTTCCAGTAAGACTATCAATTTTTTCAATTAAATGACCGACGAGTCGACCAACAACATCAAAGAAAGCTTCATCTCGCATCTGATTGAATTGCGGACTAGACTGGTACGTGCATCAGTTGTGGTGTTAGCTATTTTCATTATGTTGTTTGCGATATGGCCGGGTGCAGCAGCCATTTATGATTGGTTAGCGCAGCCTATGATGGCGGCCTTACCCCAAGGTTCAAAAATGATAGCGACCGGTGTGATTACACCGTTCATGGTGCCTATGAAAGTCACCATGATGGTGGCATTTTTAGTGTCACTGCCTTGGGTCTTGTATCAAACATGGGCCTTTGTTGCGCCCGCTCTGTATTTGCATGAAAAAAGATTGATAGCGCCTTTGGTTATTTCTTCTTCCGTTTTATTTATTGTAGGCGTCGCGTTTTGTTATTTCTTTGTCTTTGGCACAGTCTTTAAATTTATTAATGATTTCGCGCCTAAATCCATCTCTGTTGCGCCAGACATTGAAAATTATTTA
This sequence comes from Oxalobacteraceae bacterium, assembly GCA_947454475.1. Classification (GTDB taxonomy): domain Bacteria; phylum Pseudomonadota; class Gammaproteobacteria; order Burkholderiales; family Burkholderiaceae_D; genus Pernthalerella. Next base: position 1,055 of record CANGLD010000105.1, on the reverse strand, counting down.
GATTTTGTCTTCACCATGTGTTTAGCATTTGGCCTCACCTTTGAAGTGCCGGTCGTAGTGGTGGTGCTAGTGCGTATGGAATTGGTGACAGTAGAAAAATTAAAATCTATACGCTCTTATGTCATCGTAGGCGCCTTTGTCGTGGCTGCCGTTGTCACACCACCTGACATCATGAGCCAATTATTCTTGGCAGTGCCTCTGTGTCTTTTGTATGAAGTGGGACTATTGGTTGCCCCACTCTTTGTGAAGATGACTAAGGCACCTGAAGAAAGCGTGTGATTTTAGGTGTGATCAAAAGGTACAGAGCGTAACCACTTCACGAGTGGCCAAGCAGCTTTAAAATTTTCTGTTAATAAAGCCGGCAACTCTGCTGGCTTTATTTTTTTGGTTGATTTTTCTGCGCGCACGAAATAGCTTTTGAGTTTGATTTCATCAATATGCTTATCGTCTGGATCAAAGCCTTTGGGTGGACGAACCAAAGCATCTTCATAGAGCAAGCCGTCGTACACACTTTGTATGGATTTGTTTCTCAGCATTTGTGCAAATCCTTTGGAGTCTGTAACGATCTGCTGACGTATGGCGAGAACACGATTCTTAGGCGGGCTATATTCTCCTGCGCCAAACCGTAATACACCCCCAGCATTAATATGAAAGTAATAGGCTGGTCCACCACCGTCACTGGGTTTTTTTAATCCACTAGGAATCATCGCGGCAGAAAACCAAGTTTTATAAGGCGATTTATTGTGTCCAAAACGTAAGTCGCGATTAATGCGAAACAAACATTTTTTAGGATCACATCCTGCAAGAGCAGGATCGAATTTCTTCACGCCTGAAATAATCTCAGTGACTAACTCGAGAAACTCTATGCGCAAAATATCGTAGCGCGGTTTATTCATCACAAACCATGCGCGATTATTATTTTCTTCTAGTTCGTGTAGAAATTGTGTGAGATCGAGTAAGTGCATAAATATCCTGATCTTCTTTATTCGTCTTCTTGTAATCGTGATTGTTTCATACGTGGGCGTTTGCCTACGGTGACTTCAACAATCAACTCG
>CANGLD010000104.1 GCA_947454475.1 Oxalobacteraceae bacterium | reverse complement strand
TGCAACATCTTTACCGTGATAATCATCAGGGAACTTCATCGAGAAAGTTTTGCTAGCTGCTTGTTTCAAACCTATGGTTGCTGCTTCAAATTCAGCAAGCATACGTCCTTCACCTAATACAAACACGAAATCATCAGCTTTGCCGCCTGCAAATTCCACACCATCGATCTTGCCAACGAAATCTATCGTTACACGATCACCGTTTTGTGCGGTTTGATCTGGACCACCATCGCCATGTGCATCATGCACACCCTTGGTGTGATAGTGCACACGCTGTTTACGCAAGATATCGATAGTCTTATCAATTTCAGCGTCAGTAATATCAGCTTTGCTTTTTTCTACTTCAACAGAAGCAAAGTCTCCCAGCTTAACTTCGGGATAGACCTCAAAAGTAGCTTCGAATACGACCGAGCCATCCACCTTAGCGTCGGCCTTAGGTTCAATTTTTGGGAAACCAGCTACGCGTAGTTTGTGCTCAGCAGTGACTTCACCAAAAGCACGACCTACTTTATCGTTTAAAACTTCACTCTCGACGATATAGCCATACTGCGCAGCCACCATTTTCATGGGCACTTTACCAGGGCGAAAGCCAGGAGCTTTAGCGGTACGCGCACGTACTTTCAAGCGTTTTTCTACTTCAGCATTTACGTCTGCTAAAGCGACTGTCAGCGTCACACGACGCTCTAATTTTTCTAGGGTTTCGACTGCAGTTGCCATTTGAATCGTCCAAAAATGTTAATCGTGATTGGTGCGAGGAGGGGGACTCGAACCCCCACACCATTTCTGGCGTCAGGACCTAAACCTGGTGCGTCTACCAATTTCGCCATCCTCGCGCACAAGAGCTGGTTAAGCCCTTGGTGTGTAAACAAAAGCAAAGGGCGACCCGGAGTCAAAACGGTCGCCCTACGTAGCCTTTGTGTTGGCTATTCGACTTCAACCCCAGATTTTACTGGATTTTCTATAGTCCCGCCCCAATTTTTACTCCACAAACTCTAAGCCTCAGTCCTAGACCACGCGTTTAACCCTAAACCATGCTGCATACAGCGCTGGTAAGAATAGCAACGTTAAAGCCGTCGCAACAATTAAACCACCCATGATAGCGACTGCCATTGGTCCCCAAAACACAGAACGTGAAAGCGGAATCATGGCTAATACAGCAGTTGCTGCGGTCAAGATGATGGGTCGGAAGCGTCGCACTGCAGATTCAACAATGGCATCCCATGCCGCCACACCAGCTTGTATGTCTTGTTCGATCTGATCCACCAAAATGACGGAATTACGAATAATCATGCCAAACAAAGCGATCACACCCAACTGCGCGACAAAGCCAAAAGGTCGCTGCAAAATCAACAGCGCAAGCGCAGCACCAGCCACACCTAAAGGACCGGTGAGAAAGACTAACAATGAGCGCGAAAAACTATGTAATTGCAGCATTAACAAAGTGAAGACAATGAAAATCACTAAGGGCACATTCACCGCAATCGATTCTTGTGCCTTGCCGCTATCCGCTGCTGCACCGGCCAACTTAATTTGATAACCTGGTGGTAGTTTGTCGCGCAGCGCTTTCAGATGGGGATCAATTTGACTAGAAACAGTGGGCCCTTGTATGCCATCAATCACATCAGATTGAACTGTGATGGCCCATTCCCTACCTTCACGCCACACCACACCTGGCTCCCACACAAATTGGATCGTGCCCAGTTGCGACATAGGCACCGCTCTGCCCGATGCTGTAGGAATACTAGCGTTACTCAGTGCAGTAATCGTGGCGCGTTCTTCTAGAGGCTGACGTAAAACGATATCAATCAACTTATCGTTATCGCGAAACTGACCGATAGTGCTGCCACTTAAAATCGTATTTGCTGCACGCATCACAGTGTGAGAACTAATCCCTAACGCGCGTAGTTTGTTTTGATCCAGATCGATACGAACAACTTTTACAGATTCATTCCAGTTATCGTTCACACCACGCGTGTTGGGATTTGCACGCATGATCTCTTTTACTTGATCCGCAAATAAACGCACTTTCTCTACTTCGGTACCAGTCACACGAAACTGCACTGGATAAGGAACAGGAGGCCCATTCGGCAATAACTTCACGCGCCCTCTCACCTCAGGAAAATCTGTTTTAAATATTTCTATAATTTTTTTACGTAGCGTTTCACGCGACTTCGCATCTTTAGGTAAAACCACTATCTGCGATACATTCGTTTGCGGGAAGATCTGATCAAGCGGCAAATAAAAACGTGGGCTACCTGTTCCTACATAACTCGTTACGCTTTCTACTCCAGACTGCTGCATGATGAAGCGTTCAAATTTCTTTGCTTGCACTTCACTCGCTTGATAACTAGAGCCCTCAGGTAGCCATAGCTCTACCATTAATTCAAGTCGACTGGAATCTGGAAAGAATTGTTGTTCAATAAATTTAAATCCAAAGACACCCAGAAAAAAACCAGCAAGTGTGAGTGCTATTGTAGTTTTACGCCAATCCACACACCAATTCACCACGCCACGTAAGCGGGTATAAAACGGCGTATCAAATAATTCATGATGCCCACTGTTACCAACAGCAGGTTTTACTTTTAACAGCAAATAACCAATATACGGCGTGAAGATCACTGCAAATACCCATGACACAATTAATGCCAGTGCATTCACAGAAAACATAGAGAAGGTGTATTCACCGGCAGCAGATTTTGCGAAACCAATTGGTAAAAAGCCAGCTGCAGTAATCAATGTGCCTGTCAACATAGGCATAGCAGTTGAGGTATAGGCAAAAGTCGCCGCATCAAAACGCGACAAACCTTCTTCCATTTTCCTTACCATCATCTCAACCGCAATAATGGCATCATCCACTAACAAGCCAAGTGCAATGATGAGTGCGCCGAGTGAAATCTTGTGTAAATCAATACCCAATACCCACATACCCAAAAACGTCGCTGCTAATACAAGTGGAATAGTCAATCCAACAACCAACCCTGGACGTGTGTCGATACGAAATGGTTTAGTGTGCACGCCCAATGAAAGAAAGCTCACCGCTAAAACTATCAGTACCGCCTCAGTTAATACTTTAAGAAATTCATTAATCGATGTCGTCACAGCTTTGGGCTGATCAGCTACACGCAATAACTCAATACCGACTGGTAATTTAGTTCGTAAGGAAGCAGACGCGGCGTCTAAACTTTTACCCATGGCGATGATGTCACCGCCCTTCTCCATGGAGACGCCTAGGCCTATCACTTCTTTGCCATTAAAACGCATCTTGTCACGTGGAGGATCCATGTAAGCACGACTGACATGAGCAAAGTCGCCGAGTCTGAAACTATTACCATTTGCACGCAACGGCATATTTTCAAAATCTTTCGCAGTCCGCATCGAACCTGTCACGCGCACTTGCAGGTTATCTGAGGGTGTAACTAACACACCGCTACCTTCGACTGCATTTTGTTCATTGATCTGCGCGATGATGTTATCGATAGAAAGACCCAATTGCGCAAATTTACGCGTAGAGAATTCTATAAATATTTTTTCATCCTGCACGCCATACAGTTCAACTTTAGAAACCGATTTCACATTCAACAATTGTTGACGTACAAAATCCGCATAGTCTTTGACTTCAGCATAAGTAAAACCATCTGCCGAAATTGCGAAAATCGATCCATAGGTATCGCCAAATTCATCATTAAAGAGTGGACCTATGACTCCAGAAGGCAGAGTGCTCCGTATATCGCCGATTTTTTTACGTACTTGATACCAAGATTGCGTGACTTCTCTCGGTGGTGTTGATTCACGTAGTTGCAGAATGATCAGCGTTTCACCTGGTTTGGAATAACTACGTATGGTGTCGATGAAAGGTGTTTCTTGTAATTTCTTTTCTAATTTATCAGTGACCTGCTCAGCCATTTGCAATGAGCTTGCGCCAGGCCAGTAAGCTCTCACCACCATGGCACGAAACGTAAACGGTGGATCTTCATCCTGTCCGAGTTTGCTATAACCTAAGATGCCACCTAACAGCAGCACCACCATGAGGTAACGCACTAAAGGAATGTGCTCTAACGCCCAACGTGAGAGATTGACGCGATCTTTCATTTGCCCGCCTCAGTGGATGAGGATGCAGATTGCTGTGCTTTTACATCAAGCTCTTGATTGAGTACTTTTACTTTTTGACCTGGGCGTAAAGTATTCACACCCGCTGTCACAACCATCTGCCCTGCATTCACACCGGAAGCAATCACGACTTCATTACCCATCACACCACCGACTTGCACGGGGACTGATCGAACCACACCATTTTCGATAACCCAAATTGCAGTCTGATTTTTATCATTTAAGAGCGCAGTCAAAGGTAAACGAATCAGGTTTTTATCTGCTCGTGTAATAAAACTTACTGTCGCTGTCATACCTAATCGCACTTCTGGTGGTGCATTTGGTATAGAAATTTTTGCGGTATATGTTCGTGTCGCTGGATCAGCAACAGGAGAAAGTTCACGCAATTGACCTCGCAAAACCAAGGACTGATTCGCCCAGATATGGACTTTCATTTCTTTGACTTGGCGAACTAGCTCAACCTGATCTTCAGGAATACTAATACGCGCTTCTTTCTCACCCGTTCTGGCTAGTTGCACCACAGGCGTGCCCGCTGCAACGACTTGACCCGCTTCAGCTTGCAAGGCGGTGACAACACCATCTGCATCCGCGATTAAATTTGCATAACTGTTTTGATTCGTCGCTATATTTAATGCAGCATTACTCTGTTCGTGATTCGCGATTGCAGATTTATAGGCTGCATCTTTTGCATCTAATACAGCTTGGCTAACAAAATTCTTTTGTCTGAGCTCGCGATAACGTTCATATTCAGCCTTCGCTAACGATAAATTACTCGCTGCAGCATTCACAGAGGCATGCGCTTGCGCTTGGGATAGTTGTAAATCACGCGGATCAATTTGCATTAACACTTGACCGCGTTTAACCACAGTACCAATCTCAACTTGTCGAGCAATCACCTTGCCGCTTACACGAAAACCTAAACGTGATTCATAACGAGGCTGAATTTCTCCTGCTAACTCGACGACATTTTCAGCTCCAGCAGCCGCAATTTGCAAAGCGCGAACAGGACGAATGTCTTCTACTACCGGTGGTTTTTCAGAGCAAGCGCTTAAAAACAAAGCCAGAGTAAACACTGAAATTGGAGTAGCCAAGCTTGTTGCGACTTGACGTCGCGAATTGTTCATCATGTGAAGCACTATTTTTCCTTTACTATTCGCCCTGCCTGTTTATTCAACTGTAAAAAGAGACAGGGGATGAGAAATCGTGGGAGATAATTTTTACTGACTTTGAAGTTAGTTAATTATAGCCAAATACGGGCAAGTACAAGATTATCGTTTTACTAATACTCAATTCATTCTGATGCCAAATTCGCATTACGAAAATTTCCCTGTTGCGTCGCCTCTATTACCTGCTCATTTGCGAGCTCCGATTAGAGTGATCTATGCATTTGCCCGCTCCGCCGATGACATAGCAGATGAAGGGAATGCAAGTGCGGAGGAAAGACTGGCTGGATTAGCTATATACGAACAAGAGCTAGATAGGATTGAGCAACAACAAAAACCTCAAACAGCGTTATTTATAGAACTACAAGCTGTTATCAATACCTATCAGCTCCCACTACAAGCATTTAGAAACTTACTTTCTGCCTTTAAACAGGATGTCAGTACAACTCGCTATGCTAGCTATAGTGAATTAATTGACTACTGCAAGCGATCAGCAGATCCAGTCGGACGCATTATGTTGAGTCTGTTCAAACAAGCGTCAATCGACAATATAAAAGAGTCCGACGCAATTTGTAGCGCACTACAACTGATTAACTTCATACAAGATGTTGCAATAGACTGGCAAAAGTCGCGCATTTATTTACCGCTAGAAGATTTAGCTCGTTTTGGCATCACAGAAAAACATATAGCACATGCCGTTAGCAGTGAAGAATGGCGCGCCTTGTTGCAATATCAAGTTGAACGTGCCCGCACTTTATTAATCAGTGGTGCTGCTCTCCCCCTTAAAATACCTGGGCGTATGGGATGGGAGTTAAGAATGATTGTTCAGGGCGGCTTACGTATACTAGAAAAAATTCAGTCAGTGGACTATGACGTATTTCATCATCGCCCACAATTAGTGAAAACAGATTGGGTATTGATGCTATGGCGCGCCTGTTGGATGTGAGATAAACCTTTGATTAATATTTAAAAAAAATCATGTCACCGCAAGAATACTGCCAACAAAAAGCCGCAAAGAGCGGCTCCAGTTTTTATTACAGTTTTTTATTTTTACCACCACAACGACGCTTAGCCATCACAGCGCTGTATGCGTTTTGTCGTGAAGTCGATGACGTTGTTGATGAATGTACAGATACATCAATAGCACGCACCACACTTAACTGGTGGCGTAATGAAGTCAACAATATGCTTAAGGGGTCAGCAACGCATCCTGTCACACAAGCATTACATCCACATATTGCAAGCTTCAATATAAAAGGTGAACATTTGCAAGCAGTGATTAATGGCATGGAAATGGATCTCGATCAAACACGCTATTTAGATTTCGCTGCTCTAGAACGTTATTGCTGGCATGTGGCTAGTGTTGTGGGCATCATGTCTGCCAGCATATTTGGCTGCACCAATCCTCGTACATTGGAATACGCAGAAAAGCTCGGCCTCGCATTCCAGCTAACAAATATCATTCGTGATGTAGGTGAAGATGCACGTCGCGGTCGCATCTACTTACCCATTAATGAATGTCAGACCTATAACGTGCCTGCATCAGAATTACTCAACGCAAAACATAGTGAACGATTCGAAGCATTAATGCGCTTTCAAGTGCAACGCGCACAAACTTACTATGACGAAGCCTTTGCACTTTTACCTGAAGAAGATAAACGTGCACAACGTCCTGGGTTGATCATGGCAGCTATTTATCGCAGCTTATTAAACGAAATCGCTGATGATGGATATCATGTGCTTCAACATAGACTCTCATTAACCCCGATACGCAAACTTTGGCTAGCCTGGAAAACGTGGGTGCGGAATTAATGGCTGCACATAAAAAGACTGCTCGCACCATTGCTGTGATTGGCGCGGGATGGGCTGGCTGCGCAGCTGCAGTGGAATGTGCAAGTAAGGGTCACCAAGTCACCTTAATTGAAGCAGCACGCATTGCAGGTGGTAGAGCAAGACGCATCTCCCATCACGGACATTCGCTAGACAACGGCCAACATATTTTGCTCGGCGCATATAGCGAAACTCTACGGCTCATGCGTGCAGTTGGTTTACAAGCTGCTGATCTCATGTTGCGATTGCCTGTGCAAATGCGTTATCCATCATTCAGCAATGGCATAGACTTTGTCGCATCAACATTACCAGCACCCTTACATATACTGAGTGCATTACTTACATCACGTGGATTAAGTTGGCATGACAAACTCGCATTGGCTCAATTTTCAAGTGCTGCGCGTTGGATGGGTTGGCATCTTGATCATGATTGCAGTGTTACTCAACTCTTAGAACAATTTAATCAAACAGAGAAACTGATTCAATGTATGTGGCGCCCTTTATGTATCGCTGCGCTCAATACGCCACCAGAACGCGCTTCAGCAAATGTGTTTCTCAGCGTTTTACGTGATAGCTTAGGTGCACGACGCTCTGCTTCCGAC
>CANGLD010000103.1 GCA_947454475.1 Oxalobacteraceae bacterium | reverse complement strand
TGTGAAGAATTAGAACGACTCTCACAATAAATTTCCCACCACCTCCGCATTATGATCTGACTCAAGACTCAGATCTTCTTCCTCATCAAAAAACTGATAGATAAATCATAGCTAGCCTGGAACGACATCAGGCTAGTGACCACCCACGTCTGTTGTATTAATTTATTAAATTAATGAGCAATAACGAAGCTGGTTTTTTAGTTTTAATTTTTTTATTTAATCTATTCTAGGCAGACTATGCGTCCCACTAACGACTACTCCACTAATAACTCCCGCCTTTTTATTCCAAACCACATAAACCCAGAACAAATTCAGCAAGAATTATTTTCTGCAATTGAGTTTGCAAGCGATGAAGATTTTCCAAACTTATGTGATAAAGCGATTTCACATGGAGCCAATGTCAATAGCAACAATGCTTTTGGACAATCTACTATCGACTGTGCAATTCGAAGAGGAAGCCTGCCTATATTACGTTATCTTTTTGCACGGGGAATACAAATACCCGATATCAATCACAATTCAGAAGATATTGTGATGCTTGCTGCTTCACTAGGCCATACAGACATCGTGGAATTTCTTATCACAGATGGCAATATGCAAAGCGATGCCAAGGATGTACAGGGCATAACAGCACTCCATATAGCAGCTATACACAACTATCCTGATACGATAAAGGTCTTACTCGAACATGGAGCATCCCCAGATACACTCAGCACTGAAATGCGACGGGATGAATTAGATTCAATTTTTAATCAAAATTTACATGAATTTAATATATTCACAGAAGGAAAAGATATTACGCCATTGATGATAGCTACTGCATTCAAAGATTATGCGTCTGTAAATTTACTAATAAATTATCAAGCAATAGTGGATCTTGGGTCTGTCCCTCCATTACTTATTGCAATTAAAAATAATGACGCAGAAATGATAAAAATACTAAGTAGTGCAGGCGCATATTCTGATCTACTTCCTATACTGAACGGCACAAATCTCATTCAATACGCTATTAAAAATAAAATAAGTACTGATTGTCTACAATGTCTTTTAAAAGAAAATTTAAATACAATCAAACTCAATTCAGAGCAAATTTATTCACTTCTTGCATTTTCTATTAAAGTAGATCGATTAGATTATCTTGCCATATTACTAGCCACAGATATCAACATAGAGTATGAAAATGATTATACAAAGCTATATAATCTTGCGATAAATTCACCTAATGATAACTACATATTCAATTTACTCGCTTATCTTCATGCAAGTTATTTTGAACAACAAATAACAACAAAGACTTTAGCTCCCTCATTCCGCGAATTAATTAAAAATTTTAATCACTATACGTTAACTGCAATCGGAGTATTTCCGCCAGCCAGTAAGAAAATTTTAGCGATTTTTAATACTTTAAGATTACAAAATATTCTCTATACTAACGAGCAGTTAAATTTTTCTTTAGCTATCGAACTTGGAAAAACTGATTTATTAAATAAAAGTTTATTCCCCTATGATTTTTTTAATCATGATGGAGAAAATGTAGCCACAGAGTGGCTTGCGAAAGTTGAAGAAAAAGCCAATCAGCAATTCAAGCAACTCGCTGAATTCTCTAATGAAATTATAGATAATAAATTTTTAAAATACTGTGAATTCCTATCTCTAGATTTTATTAATACCCAGATTCAATCAAATAAAGAAGCAAATGAAATAAGCGGATTTCTAACAACGGAATTCACAGGAAAAATAGGCTTACCTAATGATCTCTCAGAGTCATTTGCAACAGTTTTTAGATCAGCATTTCGTTTTACTACTCCTCTTAAGCCAGAAGATTACGATCCTATTGAGATTGCCTCACTTACCAGAAAAATAATTATTAATTTACTTAGGTATAAAAATTTTACTTCGGAAGGTACTAGAAGTGAAGTCAGTTCTGTATTTATAAAAAAATTATCAGTCATCTTACTTAACGAAGAAAATCGTTTAGATAGTTTTTATTCAAATCCATTTGAATTCATAAAAAAATTAGAAAACCAACATAACTTACGTCCTCCAGAGGTAGCGAAATTACAAAAACAACTCGCCTTACATTTAGGACTACCTAGTCAATTTTGTCAGTACATTGTTAAAGCATGGTCTAACAGCATTAGCATAACTAATCAGTTGAATCAGCTCACAACCCCCAGCGCCATCACACAAGCTCACAAACATCAATTCTCACTTCGCCTTTTAGATGAGCTGGAAACGATGTCAAATTATCCAAACCTTATAGAGGAAAAATTTCTAGAGCATACATGCCAGCAATTAAAAAAATGGTGTGTTAGTCAACAACCTCAAGCTGATATAAATTTAGGTAAGAGGCAGTCTAGGGAGAGTGATGAGCCAAATGCAAAACGACATCGACAGCAATAATCAACAGAATTTAATAGCGACCACCATTAACATGAGTGAAAACGCTGATAGATAAAAAATTAGGGCATCTCAACAATAGCAAGCTATCTTGAGATGCCCTAAGTCTGTATGGGTCTTGTGTTAATGCCTTCTAATCGTTTTTCACGACAATGCTAGGGAATTTACTCGACAAATCTTTTGCTTTTTCAGCGACACGAACAGCGAGTTTGCGTGCAATTTGTTTGTAAATTTGTGCGACTTTTCCGTCAGGATCAGCAACCACAGTAGGTTTACCAGAATCTGTTTGTTCACGAATTTCTATTGCCAGAGGGAGTGCGCCTAAAAAATCTACACCAAAGTCGGCACACATTTTTGCACCACCGCCCTCACCGAAAATAGCCTCAGCATGTCCACAGTTACTACAGATATGCATGCTCATGTTTTCAACTACACCCAAAATCGGTATACCGACTTTCTCAAACATTTTTAAACCCTTACGTGCATCTAGTAAGGCTATGTCTTGAGGCGTGGTGACAATGACCGCGCCTGTCACAGGTACTTTTTGAGAGAGCGTGAGTTGTATATCACCCGTACCTGGTGGCATATCCACGACTAAATAATCCAAATCGCGCCAATTCGTTTGTTCGAGTAATTGTTGCAATGCTTGCGTAACCATAGGACCACGCCAGACCATAGGATCATCCGGATTAATCATGAAGCCTATGGAGGCAACTTGTAGTCCATAATTTTCCAAGGGCTCCATAGTCTTACCATCCCGTGATTCAGGACGACCAGAGATACCTGTCATCATGGGTTGTGATGGTCCATAAATATCAGCGTCTAATAATCCGACATTCGCACCTTCTGCAGCGAGTGCCAAAGCAAGATTAACCGCCGTGGTTGATTTCCCTACGCCGCCTTTACCCGAAGCGACAGCAATAATATTGCGCACGTTAGGTAAGAGTTTCACACCGCGCTGCGCAGAATGTGCCACGATTTTTGCAAAGACATGAACGTGTACTTTAGCCACACCCGGCAAAGCCAACAGCGCTTCACTGACTTGATTCTGTATGAGCTGAATTTGTGATTTTGCGGGATATCCCAATTCAATATCCACTGCGACATGATCGCCATCGATCGCAATATTCTTAGCCGAGCGGCTGGCCATGAAATCTTTGCCCGTATTCGGGTCGATTAGCTTAGACAAAGCTGTTTGTACTACTTCCACTGTGATGCTCATGTGTTCTCCTAAATGCAAGCGCAACAGTCTAATGGAATCGCCAGCGACCTGCTTGCCTTCTATTTCAAATAGCAGCAAAAGAATCGCAAGCTATATTGTGTAAATAAAAGCCTATTTAAATCTCGATTTTGATCTATTTAAAACCCTATCTTCAGCTTTTAAAGACTGAAAATCCTAGTAAATATTTAATTCAGTAGAGTAAAATAAACGAAATAGACTCTTTTACAAGAGTTACGTTAATAAATGCTTTAAAAAGCATAATCCCAACCATAATCATGAGACATCAAGTGACCACCTCATTTGACACGAGCAAGATACAGTCAATACTCGATGAATTAAGCGGCCAATCTGGCGCATTGCTTCCCATTCTGCATGCTGTTCAGGCAGAAGCAGGCTATGTACCTAGCGATGCCATTCCTCTGATTGCTGATGCATTGAATCTGTCACGCGCAGAAGTACATGGCGTCATCACTTATTACCATCACTTCCGCCAACAGCCTGCTGGTAAGCATGTGGTGCAAATTTGTCGAGCAGAAGCTTGTCAGTCTGTAGGTTCAGAAGCCTTAGCCGAACATGCCGTTAAGCACATAGGCTGTGATTTTCATGAAACCACGAAAGACGGCAGCATCACACTCGAACCCGTGTATTGCTTAGGTCAGTGTGCATGTGGCCCCGCCATTATGATTAATGATGATGTGCATGCGCGCGTCGATCCTGCAAAATTAGACAAGCTCTTAGCCAAAGCAAGGAGCCAAGCATGAGCATTACCGTTTACGTTCCTCGCGACTCCACCGCTATTGCACTAGGTGCCAACGATGTAGCAGCGGCGATTGCTGCACAAGCAAAACAACGCAAGCTTGATATCTCCATCAAACGCAATGGTTCACGCGGCATGTTTTGGTTAGAGCCTTTAGTGGAAGTTGAGACTGCATCTGGTCGCATCGCTTATGGCCCTGTGAGTGAAGATGATGTGGCTGCATTATTTGATGCTGATTTTCTGCATGGTGGAAAACATGCATTAGCACTCGGTAAAACAGAGGACATTCCTTTTTTAAAAAATCAGGAACGTTTAACCTTTGCACGCATAGGTATTACTGATCCTGTTTCCATAGAAGATTATGTGGCGCATGAAGGCTATGTAGGTTTACGCAAAGCCTTAGCCATGACGCAAGAACAAATCGTTCAAGAAGTGACTGATTCCGGCTTACGTGGTCGCGGAGGTGCAGCTTTCCCGACTGGTATTAAGTGGAATACCGTCATGAAAGAACAATCACATCAAAAATACATAGTCTGTAATGCGGATGAAGGTGACTCCGGTACCTTCTCAGATCGCATGGTGATGGAAGATGATCCATTCATGCTAATCGAAGGTATGACGATTGCAGGTTTGGCTGTTGGCGCAAACAAAGGTTACATCTATGTGCGTTCTGAATATCCTCACGCTATCGTTGCACTGAATGAAGCGATAGCAATTGCACATACCCATCAATACTTAGGCACAAACATACTCGGATCAGGTAAAGCCTTTGATCTAGAAGTGCGTATGGGTGCAGGCTCTTATGTCTGTGGTGAAGAAACTGCCTTACTCGAAAGTCTAGAAGGTAAACGCGGCATCGTACGTGCTAAACCACCCTTACCTGCAATTTCTGGCTTATTCGGAAAACCTACCGTCATTAACAATGTAATTTCACTCGCTACCGTGCCGATTATTTTGTCGCGTGGTGCAAATTTCTATCGTGATTTTGGTATGGGTCGTTCACGTGGCACCCTGCCTATACAACTCGCTGGCAATATTAAATTTGGTGGCTTAGTTGAAAAAGCGTTTGGTATTAGCTTGAACGACATGCTTAACACCTATGGCGGTGGTACACGCAGTGGCAAGCCTATTAAAGCAGTCCAAGTTGGTGGACCACTCGGTGCTTATCTACCACCTTCACAATTTAATACCCCACTCGACTACGAAGCTTTCTTAGCTATAGGCGGTACTTTAGGTCATGGTGGCATTGTGGTGTTTGATGACAGCGTGAATATGTTGAATCAAGCACGCTATGCGATGGAGTTTTGCGCCATTGAATCTTGCGGCAAATGTACACCTTGCCGTATTGGTTCTACACGTGGCAAAGAAGCGCTCGACAAAGTTCGCAGTGGTGACAACCCTGAACAACAAATTCATTTAGTGCGCGATTTATGCGACACCATGTTGCATGGATCACTGTGTGCCATGGGTGGTATGACACCTTTTCCAGTTTTATCAGCATTAAATCACTTCCCCGAAGATTTCCAAACGCAGCAAAAGCGCAAAGCCGCTTAGCACAATCACTGCAGGAGACCAGTCATGAATGTATTAAACGAAACCGATTACGGCACACCAGCTAGTCACTCTGATGTCTCAGTCACACTAGAGATTGATGGCGTGAGCATCACCGTTCCTAAAGGAACATCTGTGATGCGTGCAGCAACAGAAGCCGGCGTGAATGTGCCTAAGCTATGTGCTACTGACAGCTTGGATGCATTTGGTTCTTGCCGTTTATGTTTAGTTGAAATCGAAGGCCGTAAAGGTTACCCCGCTTCTTGCACCACTCCGTGCGAACCGGGCATGAAAGTGAAAACGCAAACCAATAAACTAGCAGATATTCGTAAAGGTGTGATGGAGTTATATATCTCCGATCATCCACTTGATTGCTTAACTTGCCCTACCAATGGTAATTGCGAATTACAAGACATGGCAGGTGTGGTTGGTCTGCGTGAAGTGCGCTATGGCTATGAAGGTGAAAATCATCTGAAGATGAAAAAGGATGAATCGAATCCTTATTTCACTTATGACCCATCAAAATGTATTGTGTGTAATCGTTGTGTTCGTGCTTGCGAAGAAACACAAGGTACGTTTGCGTTAACCATCGATGGACGTGGCTTTGAATCACGCGTCTCAGCAGGACAAAATGAAGCCTTCATGGATTCTGAATGTGTATCGTGCGGTGCTTGTGTACAAGCCTGTCCGACTGCAACTCTGACAGAAAAATCCGTCATCATGATGGGTCAAGCAGAACACAGCAAAATCACGACGTGTGCATATTGCGGTGTAGGTTGTTCATTCAAAGCCGAAATGAAAGGCAATGAAGTCGTACGCATGGTGCCGTACAAAGACGGTAAAGCGAATCATGGCCACTCTTGTGTAAAGGGACGCTTTGCGTGGGGTTATGCATCGCATAAAGATCGTATGCTGAAACCCATGATACGTAAAAAAATTACCGACCCTTGGCAAGAAGTGTCATGGGAAGAAGCAGTTGGCTACGCAGCCAGTGAATTCCGTCGTATACAAGCTAAGCATGGCAAAGACTCCATCGGCGGCATCACCTC
This sequence comes from Oxalobacteraceae bacterium, assembly GCA_947454475.1. Lineage (GTDB taxonomy): Bacteria > Pseudomonadota > Gammaproteobacteria > Burkholderiales > Burkholderiaceae_D > Pernthalerella. The sequence continues at coordinate 754 of CANGLD010000103.1, read as the reverse complement.
TTCACGTTGCACCAATGAAGAAACCTATCTCGTACAAAAACTTGTTCGTGCTGCATTCGGCAATAACAATGTCGATACTTGTGCACGTGTTTGTCACTCGCCTACTGGTTATGGCTTAAAACAAACCTTAGGTGAATCAGCTGGTACGCAAACCTTTGATTCAGTCATGCATGCGGATGTCATCATGGTGATAGGAGCAAACCCCGTTGCTGCTCATCCTGTGTTTGCCTCACAAATGAAACGTCGTTTGCGTGAAGGTGCAAAACTGATTGTGGTGGATCCACGCACAACAGAGATGGTGAAATCACCGCATGTGCAAGCTGACTATCATCTCAAGCTTAAACCAGGCACTAACGTTGCGATTGTTTCAGCTTTAGCGCATGTGATTGTGACTGAAGATTTATGCAAAGAAGATTACATCGCTGAGCGTTGCGATACACAATCTTTCAAAGATTGGAAAGAATTTGTATCGCGCCCTGAAAATTCACCTGAAGCCTTGCAAGAAGTCACTGGTGTACCAGCCGACTTATTACGTGGTGCAGCGCGTTTGTATGCCACCGGTGGTAATGCCGCTATTTATTATGGTTTAGGTGTAACTGAACATGCACAAGGTTCAACCATGGTGATGGGCATTGCTAATCTCGCGATGGCAACTGGTAATGTGGGACGCGAAGGTGTAGGCGTTAATCCATTACGCGGTCAAAACAATGTACAAGGTTCCTGTGACATGGGTTCCTTCCCCCATGAACTGCCA
>CANGLD010000102.1 GCA_947454475.1 Oxalobacteraceae bacterium | reverse complement strand
ATCCCTATGTTGTACATGATGGTGGCACAACAAAACGCTGGTTTGTAATCGCATCAGCACAAATAAAAAAGCCTGAGTAGCGCAAGCTACTCAGGCTTTTTTTATGACACATGCAATTAGAGTAAATTCACTGGAATTTTTAAATACGCCACACCATTCGTCTCTGCAGGTGGCATCTCGCCAGCTCGTATATTCACTTGCACTGCCGGTAAAATTAACACCGGCATCTCTAAAGTTGCATCACGCTTACTGCGCATAGCAACAAACTCTGCTTCACTCACACCATCATGCACATGAATATTTTTCGCACGCTGCTCCGCAACGGTAGTTTCGAAATTGATCGCTCTGTCGTTCGGGGGATAGTCATGACACATGAACAAACGTGTTTCATTGGGCAGACTTAAGAGCTTGCGCACTGATTGATATAAGACCTTTGCGTCACCTCCAGGAAAATCGCAACGCGCTGTACCTACATCAGGCATAAACATTGTGTCACCCACAAAGACCGCATCACCAATTTGATAAGCAACACAAGCTGGTGTGTGGCCTGGCACAAACAATGTTTTACCAGTGAGCTCTCCTAATTTAAATTCTTCGTCTGCTTTTAAGAGATGACCAAATTGCGATCCATCTGTTTTAAAACTAGCTTCAAGATTAAACACACCCTGAAATACTTTTTGCACTTGCTGTATGTGATCACCAATCGCTGTCACGCCACCTAATTTTTCTTTCAAATAGGGGGCTGCAGTCACGTGATCTGCATGAGCGTGGGTTTCCAGTATCCATTCCACCTTGAGATTTTTTTCTTTAACAAAGGCAATCACTTTGTCTGCAGATGCTGTGTGGGTTCGGCCTGACTTAGGGTCGTAGTCCAATACAGAGTCAATAATTGCACAGGCGCTGCCTTCTTTTGCGTACACCACATAGGTGACTGTCCAAGTTGCAGGATCAAAAATACCGTGTACCTGAGGGACGTTTGATGTCGACATAGCAAGATTCCGTTTAATTTATCTACCAACATTATATTGATTTACATTTTATTTGTAAATATAATGTTTTCAACTTAATTAAATAATCTCATCCCATAAATTTGCGATCTGCACTAAAGTAAGCAGCCCGATAGTTAACCTATGCTTATTTTTTAAAAAAACCTGAATCAGGAGCACCTATGTCAGTTTCCATCACACGCCATAACCCCAATTTCGCTACTGCACCGCAATTTACGCCTGAAGACATGCAGGAAATTGCAGTGCAAGGTTTTAAATCGGTGATTAATAATCGACCAGATGGTGAAGGCGGCGCATCACAGCCCACCAGTGCAGAAATGGAAAAAGCAGCGCAAGCAGCAGGTTTGCATTACAGCTATCTGCCAGTTATTAGCGGTCAAATTACAGAAGCACAAACTGCAGAATTTGCAGGGCTCTTAGTTAGTCAACCCAGCCCCCTACTCGCTTTTTGTCGCAGTGGAGCTCGTTCAACAAATTTATTTCAAATGGCATCGGCTTTAAGCTCACAGTCGATTTCTGCAAGCTCAAAATCTGCACCAGCATGTAATTGGAATGCACAACAAGATATCGTCATCATTGGTGGTGGTAGTGCAGGTATAGGACTAGCAGCGAGTTTGCTCAAACGCCAACCTAATCTTCAAATCAGTATTGTTGAACCTAAAGACAAACACTATTACCAGCCTGCTTGGACCTTAGTCGGTGCGGGTGAATTCAATGCCCGTGATACAGAACGCGATATGGCCGATGTCATGCCGCATGGTGTGACGTGGATACGCGCTGGAGCAACTGCATTTGATCCAGAAAAAAAACAAGTGCATTTAGATTCAGGTAATCCAATCAGCTATCAATATTTAATCGTTGCACCTGGCTTGCAATTAAATTGGAAAGCGATTGAAGGTCTAGAAGAAACACTAGGTAAAAACGGTGTGACTTCTAACTATCGTTATGATCTCGCCCCTTATACATGGTCATTGGTGCAATCACTACAAGCAGGTAAGGCGATCTTCACGCAACCGCCCATGCCGATTAAATGCGCAGGTGCACCACAAAAAGCAGTGTACTTATCTTGTTCAGAATGGGAACAACAAGGTCGCCTGAAAAATATACAAGTTGAATTCGATAATGCCGGTGCGGTGTTATTTGGTGTAGCTGATTTTGTTCCACCACTCATGGAATATGTGAAGCGTTATAAAGTTGATTTGCAATTCAACTCACAATTGGTCGCCGTTGATGGTCCTGCAAAAAAAGCTTGGTTTAACGTGAAAGATGCTGAAGGTAATGTACAACGTGTAGAAAAACATTTCGATATGTTGCATGTCGTACCACCACAAAGCGCACCCGATTTTATTAAACAAAGTCCGCTTGCAAATGCGGATGGTTGGGTTGATGTTGATCAGACCACCTTGCAACATGTGCGCTATCCAAATATTTTCAGCTTAGGTGATGCCTGCTCATCACCAAATGCAAAAACCGCTGCAGCGGCGCGCAAACAAATCGTCGTGGTTGCAGAAAATCTGCTCGCACTACGTGCAGGAAAATCTCTACCCACACGCTATGACGGTTATGGTTCTTGCCCACTGACCGTAGAAAAAGGTCGCATCGTATTAGCGGAATTTGGTTTTGGTGGAAAACTGCTGCCCACGTTCCCTCTCGATCCTACAGTGCCACGTATCGCAGCATGGATACTGAAAAAAAATATCCTACCTTGGTTGTATTGGAATGCCATGCTCAAAGGTCGTGAATGGTTAGCTCGTCCTTCTAAAAATTAAATGGTTTGATAATGTTTAAAAAACTGCTGCCGGACTGGTTCAAACAATACCAGTCCGCATGGTTGACTGGTGATGTGATTGCGGGTGCGATTGTGACTGTGATGCTGATACCGCAAAGTCTGGCCTATGCCATGTTGGCAGGTCTACCACCACAAGCTGGTCTGTATGCCAGCTTGTTACCTATTTTTGCTTATGCCTTGTTTGGCAGCAGCATGACTTTAGCTGTGGGGCCTGTGGCTATTGCCTCGCTCATGACATCAACAGCTCTCGCACCATTAGCGAGTTTAGGTAGCGTTGATTACGCAGCACTCGCCGTAATACTGGCATTACTCTCCGGTGTGATGTTGTTTGTCTTTGGCTTATTACGATTAGGTTTTTTGGCTTACTTTTTAAGTCACCCTGTTATTAGCGGATTTATCTCAGGCTCTGCTGTTGTTATCGCCATCGGTCAGCTCAAATATATTTTTGGTATTCAAACGCCACGCGGTGGCATCATCACCACGCTGAGTGGTTTGCTAGAAGGCTTACCTACATTAAATGTCACCACGACTTTATTAGGTTGTGGTGCTTTGTTATTTTTATTTTTTGCACGTCGCTATCTAGCGTCTATTTTAAAACAAATTGGTTGGTCAGAAAAAAGCGCAGACCTCGCTGCAAAATTAGCACCGATGTTGGTCGTGATCGTTGCTACGCTCATCGTCAATTTAGGACAACTTGATCAACAAGCACACGTATCTGTCGTGGGTAGTGTGCCTGCAGGATTACCGTCACTATCACTGCCCACAATTGCGTGGCATGACATACGAGCACTCTGGTTACCTGCTTTATTAATTTCATTAGTGGGTTTTGTAGAGAGTGTCTCGGTTGCGCAATCTTTAGCTCTCAAACGAAATCAACGCATCACACCAGATAAAGAATTACTCGGCATAGGTGCAGCAAATATAGCTAGTGCTTTATCAGGTGGCTATCCCGTAACTGGTGGCTTTGCGCGTTCAGTTGTGAATTTTTCTGCAGGTGCAAACACACCGGCGGCTGGTGTCGTATCTGCCATCTTCATGGCAGTTGTCGTCGCAGTCGCTACAAGTTGGTTTTATTATTTACCCCATGCTGTACTGGCTGCAACGATTATTGTAGCCGTGATAGGTTTAATTGATTTCAAAACTTTACAACAATCTTGGCACTATGATCGCGCTGATGCAATTTCACTCATACTCACATTCTTGGGTGTGATTTTTCTCGGCGTGGAAGAAGGTATCGTAATTGGTGTTGTGCTCTCACTGGCAGTGGTGGTCTGGCGTAGTAGTCGTCCGCACATGGCTGTGGTGGGTCGCGTTCCTGGCACTGAACATTTCCGTAATGTTGATCGTTTTGATGTTGAGTTAGTGAATGGCTTGATTGCACTCCGCGTTGATGAGAGCTTGTACTTCGCAAATGCACAAGTATTAGAAGATAAAATAGAAAGTCTCGTTGCAGAATCAACTGGCACACATGCTGTGTTATTGATTATGTCAGCAGTGAATCAACTTGATAGCACTGCACTCGGCATGTTGGATGAGCTTGAAAAAAATCTGCAAGCTAAAGGTATTGATTTGCAGTTTGCAGAGGTTAAAGGCCCTGTCTTAGATCGCCTGCATAAAACAGATTTAGGCCAGCGCATGCATGACAGAATATTCTTAAGTACGCATCAGGCTTTTCTGAGCCACAGTACTTAATTAAAAAATTTAAATAATCCCCGCTTTTTTTAATACTTCTCGATCCAACTGATTCACACCGTATTCCGCCAAAATAGCATCCGTATCCTGCCCTAACTCCGGTGGTGCATATCGATAAGAAACAGGCGTTGCACTTAATCGCATAGGATTAGCAACTAGATCTAATTCACCATATACACTCGATTGCATTGCTACCTGCATGCCACGTGATTGAACTTGAGGATCGTCGAATACTCTATCAATAGTATTAATTGGCCCACACGGAAAATTATTTTTTTCTGCCAAAGCACACCATGCATCGATAGTTTGCTGAAGAAGCAATGGCGCAATCTGAGCAATACAGTCAACACGATTTTGCACACGCGCCGCATTTGTCGTAAAGCGACTATCTGCAACTAACTCAGGCACACCAGCCGCTGTACAAAAATTTGCAAACTGCACATCATTACCGATTGCGAGCATGACATAACCATCTTTGCAAGCGAATGGCTGATAAGGAACGATAGAAGGATGAGCACTACCCATGCGCTCTGGAACTTTACCACCCAATAAAAAATTCCCGGCTTGATTGACTAATGCGGCGACTTGCACATCGAGTAAAGCAATATCAATGTACTGACCTTGCTGAGATTGATGACGATGATAAAGCGCGGCGAGTATGGCATTGGTGGCATATAAACCCGTGAGTATGTCAACGACAGCCACACCCACTTTTTGTGGGCCGCCGCCATCACTACCATCAGGCTCACCTGTAATACTCATTAAGCCACCCATGGCTTGTATCAATGCATCATAGCCAGGACGTTCTGCATAAGGACCATCTTGTCCAAATCCAGTGATTGAACAATAAATAAGTTGTGGATTTATCTTTGCAAGCGTCGCGTAATCTAAGCCGTATTTTTTAAGTCCACCGACTTTATAATTTTCAACCAACACATCCGCTTGCTCTACGATTTTTAATAAGATCGCTAAACCAGCTTCTTGTGTGAAATCGAGCGTAAGTGATCGCTTGTTTCTATTAGCGCAGAAAAAATAAGCTGCATCGTGACCTGAACCATCTCCTTTATCTACAAATGGTGGACCCCAACTACGGGTATCGTCACCACTGTGTGGCTTCTCTATCTTGATAACATCCGCACCCAGATCAGCTAAATTTTGTGTAGACCAAGGCCCCGCTAAAATCCGCGACAAATCAAGAACACGAATACCTTCGAGTGCACCCGCCATCACTATCGCCTAAAAGAAAGCCTGTAAACCGGTTTGAGCACGTCCTAAAATCAACGCATGAATATCATGTGTGCCTTCGTAAGTATTCACCACTTCTAAATTCACTACGTGGCGTATCACACCATATTCATCACTAATCCCATTACCACCCAACATATCGCGTGCAACTCGTGCAATATCTAATGCCTTGCCACAAGAATTACGCTTCATGATGGAAGTGATTTCTACTGAATCAGTCCCTTCATCTTTCATACGACCTAAACGCAAACAGCCTTGTAAAGCAAGCGTGATTTCCGTTTGCATATCAGCGAGTTTTTTCTGTACCAACTGCGTTGCTGCGAGTGGTCTACCAAATTGTTTTCTATCGAGTGTGTATTGACGCGCTGTGTGCCAACAAAATTCAGCTGCACCCATCGCACCCCATGCTATGCCGTAGCGAGCAGAGTTCAAACATGTGAAAGGCCCTTTTAATCCACGCACTTCAGGAAAAGCATTTTCTTCTGGCACAAACACGGCATCCATCACAATCTCACCGGTGGTTGAAGCACGTAAGCCTACCTTGCCATGAATGGCGGGGGCAGTTAAACCCTTCCATCCTTTTTCTAAGATGAAGCCACGAATTGCACCTGCATCATCTTTTGCCCACACTACAAACACATCCGCGAGTGGACTATTCGTAATCCACATTTTTGAACCAGTCAGGCTATAACCACCATCAACCTTCTTAGCGCGCGTGACCATACTGCCCGGATCCGAACCATGATCAGGCTCTGTCAATCCAAAACAACCTATACACTCTCCACTGGCGAGCTTAGGTAAATATTTTTGTCTTTGTGCTTCGGTTCCAAATTCATAAATCGGCACCATCACTAAAGAGCTCTGCACACTCATCATGGATCGATAACCTGAATCCACACGCTCTACTTCACGCGCAATCAAGCCATAGCTCACATAACTAAGACCTGCGCCACCATATTGCGTGGGAATCGTAGGACCCAACATACCAAGTGCGCCCATCTCTTTAAAAATAGCCACATCGGTTTTTTCATGTCGAAACGCTTCCAACACACGTGGCATCAGTTTTTCTTGGCAATACGCTGCAGCTGCATCACGCACCATGCGCTCATCTTCATTTAACTGACGATCGAGTAATAAAGGGTCTTCCCAATGAAATGCAGTTGTACTCATAGAGATCTTTCGGGTAAAAAATGGACAGCACAGATAGATGCAAATTATTTAATTTTATGCTCACAGCTTTCAACAACATCACAGCAGGCATGACATTGTAAGCCGATCAGGCTTTTAGCATAGGAGACTAAAAAGTAAGGCTAATTAGCGAAGAATGGCGATCGCCTTTAACTCAAAGCGATGTACCAGTATTGAAGAAATAAAGGATGAGGATGAGAGCGATAGTTAAATCGTCGAAACTGAGATGACTCAACATGCTTAGTCAGGCTGCACTGCAATCAAGAGCACAACCTGACACAGACTCAACTCAATGATGCATATGCTCGCCAGGCATGACTTCAATAGAAGGCGCGGGATAAAGAAGTTTGTCTGAGGGAGATGCAGGAATTTGATTCCAATCCAAACGACCTTGTTCGCAGAGCTGGGTAACAGGCAAATAAATCTTGCCTGTCTTGTCCCAGACTTTGACTGAAATAACAAATTCATCAAAGTGGGCATCTAGTAATTTGCCGCCCTTCCAAATAATCGTTCTCACATCACGTTTGATTTCTTTGCCGTGAGAAAGATAAGGCTGTGCTAAATCACGCACTTCAGTCTCCACCTCCCAACCTGCTTTAGGCATAGGCTTAGCCCCCATTAAAGATTCTGGAATCGTCACGATGACTTGCGTCGTCGCAGATCCTTCACAACCATGGGTCGCAGCAATCGCTAAGCGTTGATAACTACCTTGCGGTACTTGCTTAGGCTGCACAGTGGCATGCGCAAAAACTAAATTTGGAATACAAATTAGAAAAACGAATTTAATCGAAATAATATTTTTGAAGGTGTAATTCATGCTTATCTCTTTGGTTATTTAAAGTCATATTTCAATTCAGCGTAATAAGTGCGCTGAGGATAGGGGTGGAAATTCCAGTATTGATAGTTATTCAAATTATCAATACCAAATGCCATACTCCATTCTTTATCTATCTTGTAACGAGCACGAGCATCTACT
>CANGLD010000101.1 GCA_947454475.1 Oxalobacteraceae bacterium | reverse complement strand
GCTGGATTTAGGAAATATATTGAAGCATCGCTAGAGAGCCTACTCACCGATGCAGCATTCGATGCCTCACCCTATCTCTGCAAAATAAGTGATCCTAGCGATGACAGTTTTATTCACGGTTATGGAAAATATTTACTTTACGGTGATGATAATGATGGTGCTCCCTTCTGCCTGCAATATTTTAATTTTGCACCTGGCCAGAAAACACCTCTACACGACCATCCCGTCCCGTGCGTTTCTTTAGTGGTGAAAGGGCAGATTACAGAAAGACATTATGAAGCTTTGTCTGCTACGGAAGCGCTCAAAACACAGATCACGACCCGAAAGCATTTTGATAGGAAAAGTATTCTTGATATTAGTCAGCCGAATATTCATAGTTTGAAAAATAAACAAGCTCAACATGCTGGCTCTGTACATTTCTATTACATGGATGGTGATGTGACGAGTCGTGCTGTTAAAACGATTTTTCAAAAAGCACCACAGAACGGCTTTCCCGTTATTAGAAATTGACATCAACTGTCATTCAAGTAACAGTCGTAAACAATCCTCAAACAAAATTTTGTAAGCAAGCAAACAAAAAGGCCGATATCGTTTCCGATATCGGCCTTGATTTGGCGTCCCCACGGGGATTCGAACCCCGGTACTCACCGTGAAAGGGTGATGTCCTAGGCCTCTAGACGATGGGGACATAAACTTGTCCGTATTACTGACCTATGAATTACCGCACTGCACCTAGATTTTAACTCAGTGGTGGAGGTAAGCGGGATCGAACCGCTGACCTCTTGCATGCCATGCAAGCGCTCTCCCAGCTGAGCTATACCCCCTTTTGCAGAAGCGGGATTATAGCCGAGTTTATTCCAGTCTGTAAATCGCTAACACGGCTTTCCTCATCAGCATCAGCCTTTACAAGCATTACAAAGCCTTACTTAGTCTACTGATTACTGTTTCACGCCCCATCACGGTTAACACCACATCAACCGAGGGCGTTTGCAGTTGTCCTGTTAAAAGTAGTCGTAATGGCATCGCTAGTTGCGGCATTTTTAACTGATGATCTGCAAGCACTTGTTTAATCGCTGCTGACAAGGCTTCTTTATTCCATTCCACCGAGCTGCAAGCCGCACTAAATGCTTTGAGCGCTGGCAAAATCGCAGGCGTGACATGCTGTGTCATGAGTGCAGCATCAGGTTTGGGCTCACGGTAAAACAGCATAGCCGCATCGGCTAATTCATTGATGGTGTTTGCGCGATCTTTAAATAACTCCAGTACGGTTTCTAGTGGTGGTGCGCCATCAAATTGTGCGCCTTCACGCGTCAACACTGGCTTGGTTAACGCTGCTAATTTTGCATTGTCCGTCTGTTTAATATAGTGATTATTCACCCAACCTAGCTTTTCATGATTGAATTGCGCAGGCGATTTCGTTAAGTGGTTGAGATCAAACCAACTACAAAACTGCTCCATCGTGAAAATTTCGTCATCACCATGACTCCAACCCAAGCGCGCTAAATAATTCAGCATAGCTTCAGGCAGATAACCTTGTTCTGGGTAATCCATCACGCTCACAGCACCATGCCGTTTAGAGAGCTTTTCTCCATCCGATCCTAAAATCATAGGCAAGTGACCATACACAGGCAGGGTTCCACCCAAAGCACGCAAGATATTGATTTGTCGCGGTGTATTGTTGACATGATCATCTCCACGAATCACGTGTGTGATTTTCATATCCCAATCATCGACCACCACACAAAAGTTATAAGTGGGTGTGCCATCTGGACGCGCAATGACGAGATCATCCATTTCGCGATTGGCAATAGTGATAACGCCTTTGACTGCATCATCCCAACTGACTTCACCATCCAGTGGATTTTTAAAACGCACTACCGGCTTACGATGCTCTGGCACTGCTGGCAAGGTCTTACCAGGTTCTGGTCGCCAAGTTCCGTCATAGCGTGGTTTTTCTCCGGCAGCACGCTGACGTTCACGCATGGCTTCAACTTCTTCTGGCGAGGCATAGCAGTAATAGGCTGTGCCATCTTTTAGCATCTGCGCTATCACTTCGCGATAACGATCCATGCGCTGCATTTGATAAAACGGTCCTTCATCATGATGCAAACCTAGCCATTGCATGCCATCGATGATAGCTTGCACCGCTTCAGGCGTGGAGCGTTCAAGATCAGTATCTTCTATGCGCAAAATAAAGGTACCGCCAAAGCGACGGGCATAGGCCCACGCAAAAAGAGCGGTGCGCGCGCCACCTACGTGTAAATAGCCGGTAGGACTGGGGGCAAAACGAGTGCGTACGGTCATGTTCTGGGATCTAAAGCGCTTGAGCTAGTAACACAAGCTAAGTAAGAAAACCGCTATTTTAGCCTTTGCACGCGCTATCGCGATGAGGCATTTGCTCTGCACTGCTAAAATCCACCTTTTACCTCACACCAAAGTTAGCAATGAGCGCCACATCATCCAGAAAGCTGTTCGTCACCACTGCTCTGCCTTACGCCAATGGGCCGTTCCATATCGGTCACATTATGGAATACATACAAGCGGATATCTGGGTGCGTTTCATGCGACTGCGTGGCCATGAAGTGCATTTTGTAGGTGCCGATGATGCACATGGCGCGCCCATCATGATCGCGGCTGAAAAAGCCGGCGTGACACCGCAGCAGTTTGTGGCCAATATCGCTGCCGGACGCAAACAATATCTGGATGGTTTTCATATTGCGTTTGATAACTGGCACTCCACCGATGGTGAAGAAAATCATCAACTCTCAAAATTTATTTACCAACAGTTGCGTGATAAGGCTGGTTTGATCACGACGAAAACGATAGAACAATTTTTTGATCCAGTAAAAAATATGTTTTTACCGGATCGCTACATTAAAGGGGAATGCCCTAAGTGTGGCGCGAAAGATCAGTATGGTGATTCTTGTGAAGTGTGTAGTGCTGTGTATGCACCGACTGAATTAAAAAATCCCTATTCCACACTCACAGGTGCGACCCCTGTGATGAAGTCCTCTGAACATTTTTTCTTTCGTTTGTCTGATGCGAAGTGCGTAGAATTTTTGCGTCACTGGGCTTTAGATCCGCAGCGCTTACAACCTGAAGTCGCCAACAAAGCGCGTGAATGGTTAGAGGGTGATGCAGGCTTAGGTGATTGGGATATTAGTCGTGATGCGCCCTACTTTGGCATTGAAATTCCAGACGCACCGGGTAAATATTTTTATGTCTGGTTAGATGCACCGATAGGTTATCTGGCATCGTTAAAAAATTATTTCCAAAAAACCGGTCGTGATTATGATGCCTTCATGGCTGATCCCACGACGGAGCAATATCACTTCATAGGTAAAGACATTACCTATTTCCACACCTTGTTCTGGCCTGCTACGTTGCATTTTGCAGGACTTAAAGTGCCAGACAATATTTTTGTACATGGCTTTATCACGGTGAGTGGTGAAAAAATGTCGAAGTCACGTGGCACTGGGATTTCACCTCTACGTTATTTAGATGTCGGTATGAATCCTGAATGGCTGCGTTATTACATCGCTGCCAAACTCAGTGCAAAAGTAGAAGATGTAGATTTCAATCCGGAAGATTTTGTAGCGAGAGTGAATAGTGATTTGATAGGTAAGTACATCAACATCGCTAGCCGTGCTGCTGGCTTTATCACGAAAAAATTTGATGGCAAAGTGAGCATGCAATGGGCTACCGAGCAAGATCCATTTCTCTCTTCCTTGCGTCATGCAGGTGGTGAAATTGCAGCTCTGTATGAAGCACGTGAATATGGCAAAGCATTGCGTGCAGTGATGGATCAAGCAGATGCAGTGAATGTGTATGTGGATGCGAACAAGCCTTGGGAACTCGCTAAAGATCCTGCGAACAACGCTCGCCTGCAAGAAGTTTGTAGTCGCTTATTGGAAGCATTCCGTGTGTTGAGTATTTATCTCAAACCTGTATTGCCTGCTTTGGCTACACAAGTAGAAGCTTTATTAAAGATTGCGCCTCTGACTTGGGATGATGTGTCGCATCCTTTACCTGATCAGCATAGCGTGAATGCCTATTCTCATCTCATGACTCGCGTGGAGAGCAAAATGCTAGACGATTTATTTGATGCACCTGAAACGTCGGCTGCAGCACCTGCTGCCACTGATATTGAAGCTATTGATGCAGAAATCAAGATTGATGATTTTGCAAAAGTTGATTTGCGTATTGCGAAAATCGTAGAGTGCGAACATGTAGAAGGTTCGGACAAACTTTTGCGCTTGACCTTGGATGTGGGTGAAGGCCGTATGCGCAATGTTTTTTCTGGAATCAAATCTGCCTATCAACCAGAACAACTCGTTGGAAAACTGACGGTATTAGTTGCTAATTTAGCACCAAGAAAAATGAAATTTGGTGTTTCTGAAGGCATGGTCTTGGCAGCCTCGGCACAAGATGAAAAAGCTGACCCTGGGATTTATATTTTAGAACCCTGGCCAGGAGCTAAGCCTGGCATGCGCATACGCTAGTAGTCATGCCGGCCAGTCGGTAGATTGCCTCTCCCCTAGCTTAAACAAGGGTCTGGAGTCCAAATGAAGAGGCAATCATCTCCTCTTCATTTGAGGCAAATCGGACGGTGAAAGGAGTAGAATGCACCCCTCGACTTTAGCCTCATTCCAATACCATGAAATTTTCTGTCCAAAAAAGCGGTTACGTCTCTGAGATCTCGCATTTCATCGCTGATTTAAAGAAAAAAGATCCAGCGTTAGAAGCAAAGCAACGTGCTGGTCGCGCCAGACTGTGGGATAAAGCGCCTATCGATCTGGAAGCAAGACAACGCACATTGGAATCGCGCGTCAAACAAAAAGCCTACGTTTATCAAACAAAATAAGTCGCGCAATAAGCTGCACTTTATAGAGCGACACTAACAAACACACATACCGTGACTTCTGCCGAAACCGTTATTGACAGCACGCCCGAAATCGTTGATGGCGTAGCGTTTGCCAAGTTATATGGCGAGCCTCTGTTTAAACTCCCGAATGATCTCTACATTCCTCCTGATGCTCTGGAAGTGTTTCTAGAAGCGTTTGAAGGTCCGTTGGATTTATTGCTGTACCTGATACGTAAACAGAATTTCAATATTCTGGACATCCCATTAGCGCAAGTCACACTGCAATATCTCGACTACATTGAGCAGATTCGTAAAAACAATCTAGAACTCGCTGCTGATTATTTATTAATGGCTGCCATGCTGATAGAAATTAAATCACGCATGCTACTGCCAGTGAAAAAAGGCGATACGGGTGAAGAAGCAGAAGATCCACGCGCTGAACTGGTACGTCGTCTGTTGGAATACGAACAAATCAAGCTCGCTGCATTTGAAATTGATACATTGCCGCAAGTGGGCCGTGATTTTATAAGAACCCAAATTTACATTGATCAAGCAGTGGTAACACGCTGGCCTGATGTGAATGTCGTTGATTTACAAACTGCATGGAATGATTTGATGCGTAGAGCGAAGCTCACAGCACATCACACCATTTCACGTGAAGAGCTTTCCGTGCGTGAGCACATGACGTCCATTTTGCGTCGCTTGCAATCTACGCAGTTTGTTGAGTTTCAAGATTTGTTTGATCCTTCACGTGGTGTGCCTGTCATCGTGGTGAATTTCATCGCGCTACTCGAACTTGCTAAAGAAACGCTGATTGAGATCACACAAGGCGAAGCCTTCGCTCCAATTTACGTGCGACTTGCATACTCACCAAATTAATTCATGCTTAGGTCGTGCGTTGTTTGAGATGCACGACTTATTGTTTCCCCTCTTGTAGCAAACCTGAACATGAAAATCGTTTCTTCCGTCGCCGAATTACGTGATCAGCTCAGAGGCCAGCTACGCACAGCCTTTGTTCCCACTATGGGCAATTTGCATGAAGGCCATCTATCCCTCATGCGCTTGGCAAGAAAACATGGCGATCCTGTGGTTGCATCAATTTTTATCAATCGATTGCAATTCGGCCCGAATGAAGATTTTGATACTTACCCACGTACTTTTTCAGCAGATGTAGAAAAACTAGAAAAAGAAGGTGTGTATGTTTTATTTGCACCGACTGAAAAAGATCTGTATCCAGAACCGCAAGAATTTCGTGTCAAACCACCAGAACACATAGGCGACATATTAGAAGGTGAATTTAGACCCGGTTTTTTTAATGGTGTGACGACTGTCGTTTTAAAACTGTTCTCTTGCGTGCAGCCTAAAGTTGCTGTGTTTGGAAAAAAAGATTATCAGCAGTTGATGATTATTCGAAATATGGCGAGACAATTCGCTTTACCTACCGATATCGTTGCAGCTGAAACCTATCGTGCTGATGATGGCTTAGCGCTCTCTTCACGTAATGGTTATTTATCAACAGAAGAAAGAAAAGAAGCGCCCACTCTGTATCAACAACTCAATGATGTGGCACAAGCAGTGCGTGATGGTCACATCAGTTTGAGTCAGTTAGAAATGCAAGCGCAAGAAAAATTAAGCGCACGTGGTTGGTTACCTGACTATATAGCTATTCGCAAGCAAAGTGACTTACAAAAACCCACTGCAGAAGATCTGGAACAAAAAGAGCCTTTAGTCGTTTTGGCGGCTGCAAAGCTAGGCAATACCCGTCTGATTGATAATCTTGAAATATGATGCTGCAATTAGCATCATGGCTAGCGCTTGATTTAATCAAGCTAGTTCGATATCTATTACTCTGCTTATTCTTTATTTCACATTTTTCTCATGCTGCCATCAGCGTAGTGGATGACAATGGTGTAACCATTCATTTATCCTCACCTGCTCAACGCATTATCAGCCTTGCCCCACACACTACGGAATTATTATTTGCTGCAGGTGCAGGAAAATCTGTCATCGCGGTGACTGCATGGAGTGATTATCCAGCGCAAGTAAAAAACATACCCTCAGTTGGCAGCGCAACAGAATTAGATGTAGAACGCATCATCAAGTTACAGCCTGATTTAGTCGTGGCTTGGAAAAATGGAAACAAGCCTCGCCAGATCGCTTATCTACGAAAATTCGGCATACAAGTATTCGAGAGCGAACCCAAAACACTGGATGACATTGCTGACTCAATAAATAAACTTGCCACCCTTGCAGGCACTGAAAAAATTGGGCAACAACAAGCACTCAGCTTTCAACAAAAAATACTTACCTTAAGAAATAAATATCAACATGCCTCTGAAGTGAAGTATTTTTACCAAATTTGGCAAAATCCACTCATGACATTGAATGGCGATCATTTGATTTCTCAAGCTTTAAAAATTTGTGGTGGTAAAAATATTTTTAGTGAATTAATTCCTACGGCGCCTACTGTGAATAGTGAAAACGTCATACAAAGAAATCCTGAAGTAATTTTTATGAGCAGTGAAGAAAAAAATACTGGCTCTTTGTGGCAAAGATTTCCCAACATGACTGCGGTTAGTAGAAATAATTTATTTACTTTTAATGGCAGCATCATGAATCGCGCTGGTCCACGTATGGCGGAAGCAACGGAACAGTTATGCGAAAAATTAGAACTTGCTAGACAAAGACGTCCTCATTAATTTTTATTTTTTCTCACCATCATGAATAAAATATCTCTTCAAGATTTGCAAAGCCGTCAAAAAGGCACACTTTCAGAATTACTCGGCTTTGAAATCATAGGCTTTGATGAACAAGGCTTAAAAGCATGTATGCAAATCCAAGCACATCATCTGGCACCAAACGGCTACCTTCATGCTGCGTCTATCATCACATTAGCAGATACCGCTTGTGGTTTTGGCTGCATGCTGTCCTTACCAGAAGGCGCAAGCAGCTTCACTACGATAGAATTAAAAAGCAATCATCTAGGGACTGCACGCGAAGGGAAATTAGAAGTCATTGCTAAACCAGCGCATAGTGGACG
>CANGLD010000100.1 GCA_947454475.1 Oxalobacteraceae bacterium | reverse complement strand
GCACGGCAACTTGCACCGCACGCTGCCAGATTATCTGTTCTTGTTCAGATGCTTGTTGAATAGTATTGGGAGATGAAGGGAAAGTCATTGCTGCAGCAATAATCTTAAGCAGCGAAAATTTCTTCCACAGCGCGCGCCACACGTGTGCCGGAACCAGCATCATCGAGTGGATTACGACGCAAGCGATGTCGTAACGCTGGCGAAGCAATTTGTTTTAAGTGATGATCTGACACAACGGCATCACCTTCTAATGCAGCTACTGCTCGAGCCGCACGCATTAATGCTAACTCGCCACGCAAACCATCAGTACCAAGCGCCATACAAAGTTGAGCTGCGCGCTCTAATACTTTATCGGGGACTTTTACAGTAGGCAGTTTCTTTTTTGCTGCAACAATACGACGACGAATTTTGTCATCTTCCTTCTGCCATTTTTCTATAAATGCATCTGGATTATTTTCATACGCATCGCGGCGCTTAACGACTTCTATACGTAATGCGAGTTCAGTAGGTGTTTGTACATCGACTGCTAAACCAAAGCGATCAAGTAATTGTGGACGTAATTCACCCTCTTCAGGATTACCACTACCCACCAACACAAATCGTGCTGGATGACGTACGGATAAACCTTCACGTTCAACCATGTTTTCACCTGAAGCTGCGACATCGATTAATAAATCAACTAAATGATCTTCTAATAAATTCACTTCATCGATATATAAAAACCCACGATTGGCACGCGCTAATAATCCAGGCTCAAACGCTTTAATGCCTTGTGATAAAGCGCGCTCTAAATCCAGCGCACCCACTACACGATCTTCCGTCGCGCCTAAAGGCAAGTCCACTACCGGCACAGGCTTTAGTACGCTTTTCGGTTCACTCTTGGCTTTTAATTTTGCACACTCTTCACACGATGGCGTACCAACTTGTGGATCACAACCATATACACAACCTGCAACAGCACGCATTTTTGGAAGCAATGCTGCTAAAGCTCTGACTGCCGTTGATTTACCCGTGCCGCGATCACCAAACACCAACACGCCACCTACACTAGGATCAACCGCTGCCACCAAAACGGCGCGTTTCATTTCGTCTTGTCCGACGATGGCTGAAAAAGGAAAAGGGGCTGCCATGAAGATCAGTCTAAAAAAATAAGTTTAGGATTTCCAACGTCTGCGTATATCCGCAACATGCGTTAAACCAGCAGCGCACAATGAAAGCATGACTAAAAACTGCGGCAAGCCAGATAAGGCGCAACGCACAGCAAGCATCAAACACAAACCAGATAACAAAGTAAAACGCAATTCAACTGGCGCTAGTCCACGTCCAGTAAAACGATACCAAAGATATAGTCCACACCATTCAAGCAAAGTGCAAGCGATGACGATATCAATGATGCCGGTATCGGAAAAAAATTCGTTCATTTGATTGCTAGTGTTAGAGAGCGTTTAAGTTAGACAAAGTAAGCTTAGGCCTTTACGCCCATGCCCCATTTCCACAACCACGCTGTAGGTAAAGGCAACACCATGAACAAATGCTCAAGCACTGCTAATGTCAACAAACCTGCGACCAAACAAAAACTCGTCGCTGCATAACTACTGACTTGTGCAAAGGCAGCTGACCATAGAGGTAGTGCTACTGCACTACCTGCTAGTACAGATACTGGCATCAACCAATTAAATGAGCGGCGCGTGAAATAACTTTGTAAATATCGCAGATGATTTGGCAAAAAATTTTCGGACAAATTACGCACACCCAAAAACAAATTTAACTTAGCGGACAAACGCATAGACCAAAGCACTAAATACGTCCACCAACCTGTTTGATTTGGTTGATTCCAACTAACTGCGAAAACGAGCAAGGCAAGAATGACTAAAGCTAATTCATGATGCAAAATAGTTTCCGTCGCTAGTTTTGCGCGATGCCAGCCTCGACTGTCTATAGGGCATTCACTTTTACGCGCGCCAGTGACATAACCCAACAAGAAGGCTACTTCTTGCCAACTCCAGACTAAGAGAGCGCAAGTAAATGCACAGTAAGCTGATGCAACGCTAGTGTGGCTAGCAGAAATAAATAAACCTACTAATGCAAATGCCAACACTAAGGTAAACGCCAGCATGATCCACTTAAATGTCTTTTGTGGAAAACGCCCCAAATACAAAATCACTCCGGTGGAAAACCACCAGATAAAAAGAGTGAATAGCACGGGAAGCACATACTGGGACATATTTTTCTCTATCGCCTACCAGGCAGGTACCATTCTTATTTCTTCAGGCAGCGCATTTGATTTGACTGGTAAAAAATACATTTTTACGAAAGTTAAAACGCCTGCGGTTGCCCAATAAGCTTGACGCACTCGACCAACTATTCCTCCAGCTACACGTCCTGCATTGGCTTTTTGTGTGCAAGCAAATAACTGCTCAAGACCAGCGCGGAATTCTGGGTGGTCTATATCTAGCATGATAGGAAATACTTGTTTCGTGATTTCATTGGTAATGCGGAAGACTTCAAAATCATACTCACCAGGCTCTAATCCCATCGCTTGCTTTAATTCAGGACGAGTGTGATCACGTACATACATCGTTGCATAGACTGCTAACAAGAAGAATCGTATCCACAACAAATTGCCGCCCTTAAGCAATCCAGGATTGGCACGCATGATTAATGCAAAAGACTCGCCGTGACGAAATTCATCATTACACCAGCGTTGAAACCAGCGAAAGATAGGATGAAAACGTTTTTCAGGATGTTGTTCTAATTGACGAAATATTTTTATATATCGTGCGTAGCCAATTTTTTCTGAAAGATAAGTCGCATAGAAAATATATTTAGGTTTGAAATACGTATATTTCTTAGAGCGCTTTAAATTGCCCAGATCAACGCCCAGACCAAAATCTTTTAATGCTGAATTTAAAAAACCTGCATGGCGTGATTCATCGCGCGCCATGTAAGTCATTAATTGTTTAATGTCTGGATTTTCTACATGCTTACGAATTTCGTTGTACAACACACAACCAGAAAATTCTGATGTCAGCGAACTCACTAAAAAATCTAAAAATTCTTGGCGCAGCTCTGGTGTGAGCTTAGGCATGAGTTCATGCACTTCATCTGCAAAAGTCGCATCGCGTTGAAAGTGGTCATGATTATTATCCCCTTCATACTCAGCCATCATGGCATCCCACTCGGCACGTACTGGCTCGATATTGATACGATCCATAGCCTCATAATCTGTACGATAAAATTTAGGCGAAAATAAGGTGCTTGACTCTGCCTTGCGTGCAGCATCTTCGACTGAATTAATTTCATTAGTTGAATTGTGCATGATGCTCTCCGTATTTATGCTGCTGTATCACTGATTGATGGATGCTTAGTTGCGCGATAACCATCTCTAATCTAAGTCCAATCAGACTCAGGCTTTACATACTTCCATAGCCTGAGATGTATAAAATCCACTAGAAATTTTTTCGGTACGATTTATATTCCAACCATGCAGTGTGCTTGCATTAGCTATCGCTACACGCAAATTACTTTCCGATACTGGCTCTATAAATGGTGCACGATCTCCACGTGGGAATATGCGGCCTATGCGTATCATGGTGGCTAATAAAGGATTGCTCGGCGCGAAAGTAAACAACACGGAATGCGATGTGCGCTCTGTCAATCGATGTAATACCTGCACCATGTCGTGTTTTTCATAATGAATCATGGAGTCCATGCAGACCACATGATCAAAATGTCCTAGTGAGGGTGCCAACATGTCACCAGAAATAAATTCCAACTTACCGCTGAGTTCTGCTGGCATACGCTCATTCGCTAATTGCACTAAGGTTGGCGATAAATCAATCGCAACCACTTGTGCGCCACGTCTTGCCAATTCCACTGCCAATGCGCCAGTTCCACAACCTGCATCCAGTATGCGACGTCCAACTAAATCATGTGGCAACCAATCTAGCAAGGTTTGACGCATGCGATCGCGTCCTGCACGCACGGTTTTACGTATGCCCGAGACAGGCGCATCCGAAGTCAGCTTAGCCCATGCATCTGAAGCAGTGCGATCGAAATATTCTTCTAGCTGACCACGTTTAGTTTGGTAGGTATGACTATTCATGATGGACTCGCTGTATTAATCAAAACCAAGCAAATCGAATATATCCCTATCTTTTAATGCTTCACATTCGATAGGGTCAGTACCCGCCCAGAGTGCTGCCGCTAATTGCAAATATTCTTTTTGCACAGCTAACAGTTCTGGTGTTTCATCCATCTCAAATAAGGTAGATTTTTTTAGGCGACTTTGACGAATTACATCTAATGATGGAAAACGTGCCATGGTTTTTAATCCAACACGTTCATTGAATTTATCGATTTGATCAGTAGCATCCGATCGATTTGCAATCACGCCACCTAGTCTTACATTGTAATTTTTAGCCTTCGCACCGATCGCTTGCACAATACGATTCATAGCGAAGATGGAGTCGAAGTCATTCGCTGTCACTATCAATGCACGATCTGCATGTTGCAAAGGTGCGGCAAAGCCACCGCACACTACATCGCCCAATACATCGAAAATCACCACATCGGTATCTTCTAGTAGATGATGTTCTTTGAGTAGTTTGACTGTCTGACCGACTACATAGCCACCACAACCTGTACCTGCTGGTGGGCCACCCGCTTCCACACACATCACACCGTTATAACCTTCGTAGACAAAGTCTTCTACACGTAACTCTTCCGTATGAAAATCGACCGACTCCAATACATCAATTACAGTCGGCATTAACTTTTTAGTTAAGGTAAACGTTGAGTCATGTTTAGGGTCACAACCGATTTGTAATACGCGTTTACCAAGTTTAGAAAATGCGACGGATAGATTCGACGAGGTAGTACTCTTACCAATGCCACCTTTGCCGTAAATCGCAAATACTTTTGCGTTACCAATTTTCATACTTGGATCTAACTCAACTTGCACGCTGCCTTCACCATCGCCTCGCTTGGTGCGCTTGATTTCTGAAATAGGTACGTTAGCTACATTCATTTTTATTCCTTAGTCTTTATGCATATAAGTTGGTTTACCAACTTTTCAAAGGCACGTCTTATGACGACCTACGTTTACTGCTTGTACTGTTTGTAGTTCTTTACTGTCGACTTAAATGGGCTTTAGCATCATAAAGAGTCTCTATTGTTATGATGGGTACGCCTAATTCTTTTGCATAACGCTCGGTGTTTCTGCGCGCTTTACCACGAACAAAAAATGGGATTTTCGATAATTCTTTTTCTGCATCTGGCGCCCAAACAGATTCCAGGCTCTCTTTATTTACTGCTGTTGCTACTGGTGCTACAGAATTTTCACCTGCATGTTGCACACCACCGCTGCGACCCAAATGCGAAGCAGCCGCACCTTCATGAAATTCAAAATCTTCACGGAACATTGTCAGCAAATGTTCTTCTAATCCCATCATGAGTGGATGCACCCAGGTGTCAAATAAAACATTCGCACCTTCAAATCCCATTTGAGGAGAAGTACGCGCTGGAAAATCTTGTACATGCACTGGCGCAGAAATAACGGCACAGGGCAAACCCAACCGTTTTGCTATGTGGCGCTCCATTTGCGTACCTAAAACTAATTCAGGTTGTAGCTCGGCGACTTTTTCTTCTACTTCTAAATAGTCGTCAGTGATTAATGCTTCGATGCCATATTTTTTTGCAGCCTCACGCACTTCACGCGCAAATTCACGGCTGTAAGTACCTAGACCCACCACTTCAAAACCTAACTCTTCTGATGCAACACGTGCTGCAGCAATTGCATGTGTAGCATCACCAAATACAAACACGCGTTTACCTGTTAAGTAAGTTGAATCTACTGAACGTGAATACCAAGGTGCACGTGAACCTGCATCTTCTAATGCTGCATTCACGTTTAAACCTGCTAGCTGTGCAACTTCAGCGATAAATTCACGTGTAGCTTGCACACCGATAGGAATCACTTTTGTGCAAGGCAAACCTAAATTGCGTTGCATCCAACCTGCTGCTTGCATGGCAATTTCTGGATACATCATCACATTGAAATCTGCATCACCTAAGCGCGCTAAATCTGCTGCTGTTGCACCCAATGGTGCTACCACATTGATTTGCACACCCATACTTTCTAATAGCTGAACGATTTCTCGTAAGTCATCTCTATGTCGAAAACCTAATGCGCTTGGCCCAATGATGTTGCAACTAGGCTTATCACCCTTTGCACGCTCTGCTTTTGCTTCGGCTCGTGGCTTAGCTAACGCTCTCACCATTTGATAAAAAGTTTCTGAAGCGCCCCAGTTTTCTTTTTTCTGATACGAAGGCAATTCCAATGCTACGACTGGTATCGGTAAGTTCAGTGCTTTGGCTAATCCACCTGGATCATCTTGTATCAACTCTGCCGTACATGACGACCCAACCATCATGGCTTGTGGTGCAAATCTTTCATAAGCATCACGCGCAGCTGTTTTAAATAATTCAGCCGTATCTGATCCTAGATCACGTGCTTGAAATGTGGTGTAAGTTACTGGAGGACGTTTCGGCAAACGCTCAATCATTGTGAAGAGTAAGTCTGCATAGGTATCGCCTTGCGGTGCATGTAAAACATAATGCACACCTTCCATGGCAGTTGCTATACGCATTGCACCTACATGTGGTGGCCCTTCATAAGTCCAGAGTGTTAGCTGCATACCGCCTCCCTTTGGATCTTCATGCGTCGCACGATAGGACGTGTAAAGAGCTCCGCTAAATCTGCGCTCTGCTCATAGCCATGTACAGGCGAGAACACGAGTTCAATTGCCCATTTGGTTGTGAATCCCTCTGCTTCTAATGGATTCGCCAGACCCAATCCACACACAACAATGTCTGGCTTTGCAGCACGACAGCGATCTAATTGTTTATCTACATCTTGACCTTCAGAGAGTTGCGTTTGCTCTGGCAGTAATGCAAGTTCATACGCTAGATGCTGACGATGCAAATACGGCGTACCTACTTCTGTGAGTTGCATACCTAATTCGCGCGCAAGAAAACGTGCGAGTGGAATTTCCAGTTGCGAGTCAGGAAAGAAGAAAATTTTCTTACCTTCTAATTTTTCTTTATGTTTTTCTAATGCACGTGTTGCACGTTCACGCGCTGGCATCGTGACTTGATCAAATTTTTCTTGTGTGATGCCAAATGCGTTTGCAGCTGTTTGCATCCATGCGGTTGTTCCTTCCACACCAAATGGAAAGGGCGCACTTAATAATGTTGCGCCTCGCTCTTCTAGTGCGCGCGAGGTGTCCCCTAGAAATGGTTGGACTAATAGATATTTTGTATTTGGACCGACTGCAGGCAATGATTGCGAATTCCGTGGCGGGAAAAAACTGAGATTTTCAATGCCCATTTCTTTAAAGCGTCGTGCAAACTGATCTTCAACCACATCCGGCAAAGTACCCACCACCATCAGTGAAGGTGCTGCATTACTTGGTGCTGTTGGTAATTGCGGCACTAGAGACGCGAGACAAGCATCTTCACCTTGTGTGAAGGTGGTCTCTATACCGCTGCCTGAATAATTCAGTATGCGAACATTCGGCAAAAACTCTTTAGACAGTCTTTCCGCAGCACGCGAAAGATCTAGCTTAATGACTTCGGATGGACATGAGCCCACCAGAAATAACATCTTGATGTCTGGTCTACGTTCTAATAAACGTTTTACTACGCGATCGAGTTCAGCATGCGCATCAGCCAATCCAGCTAAGTCGCGTTCATCAATAATTGCGGTTGCAAATCGTGGTTCGGCAAAGATCATCACGCCTGCAGCTGATTGAATTAAGTGTGCGCAAGTGCGTGAACCGACTACAAGAAAAAATGCATCTTGTATTTTGCGATGTAACCAGATGATGCCCGTTAGTCCGCAAAACACTTCACGCTGACCACGCTCACG
>CANGLD010000099.1 GCA_947454475.1 Oxalobacteraceae bacterium | reverse complement strand
TGTAAATTCTATCTACTCAAGTGTGAAGCAAGTCTCTGATACCTTGCTCTCCTCTTCAGGTAACGCATTTCGTAAAGCTTTATTGGTTCAATATCCACATGCGGGTTGTTGGACAATTGCATTTCAAACCGGTGTACCAGGCGGCGATGTAAAAACACATTTACAAGGTGATTACATTAGCGTGTATGTCCCGACTACGCCGAATCCAACCTCAGGTTTTTTTCTCATGCTTAAGCGTGCAGATGCGATTGAACTCGACATGACGGTTGATGAAGCACTGAAATACATCATCTCTATGGGTGTGGTTGCTCCTAGTGAGCACAGCAAAAATCCTCACTCTCACTAAATCTATTCTGCATAAATCTGAAACTGGAAACTGATATGTCTATGCGTACACATTATTGCGGCCTCGCTAATGAAGCCTTGCTTGATCAAACCATTAGTTTGTGTGGATGGGTGCACAGACGTCGCGATCACGGCGGCGTAATTTTTATCGATCTGCGTGACCGTGAAGGTTTAGTGCAAGTAGTTTGCGATCCTGATCGCGCTGATGTGTTTCAAACTGCTGAAGCTGTGCGTAATGAATTTTGTTTGCGTGTGACAGGTGTAGTGCGTTTGCGTCCAGACGGTACAAGCAATACGAATCTCACATCCGGCAAAATTGAAGTGCTGTGTCATGAATTGGAAGTGTTGAATGCATCTGTGACGCCACCGTTTCAATTAGACGATGACAATCTGTCTGAAACAACGCGCTTAACGCATCGTGTTTTAGATTTGCGTCGCCCACAAATGCAGCAAAATCTGCGTTTGCGTTATAAGGTGTCGATGGAAGTGCGTAAGTTTTTGGATGGGCATGGTTTCATTGATATAGAAACACCGATGCTTACCAAGTCTACGCCAGAAGGCGCGCGCGATTATCTCGTACCATCGCGTGTCAATGCAGGACATTTTTTCGCTTTGCCGCAATCACCGCAGTTATTTAAACAATTGCTGATGGTGGCTAATTTCGATCGCTATTATCAGATTACGAAATGCTTCCGTGATGAAGATTTGCGTGCGGATCGTCAACCTGAATTTACTCAGATTGATTGCGAAACTTCTTTCATGTCTGAACAAGAGATACGCGATTTATTTGAAGGCATGATACGTATGGTCTTCAAAAATGCGTTGAATGTAGATTTGCCAGATCCATTCCCTGTCATGGATTTTGCAACTGCAATGCATTTATATGGTTCAGATAAACCAGACATGCGTGTGAAACTAGAATTCACAGAACTCACTGATGTGATGAAAGATGTGGAATTCAAAGTCTTTGCTTCCGCAGCAAGTATGCAAGGTGGTCGTGTAGTAGGGTTGCGTATACCTGGTGGTGCAAAAGAGCAGGGCGGTATGCCACGTTCAGAGATCGATGCCTATACGCAGTTTGTCGCAATTTATGGCGCAAAAGGATTGGCTTACATTAAGGTGAATGAAAAAGCTAAAGGTCGTGATGGCTTGCAATCACCTATCGTAAAAAACATCCATGATGCAGCGCTTGCGCAAATCATAGAAAAAACCGGTGCACAAGATGGTGATTTGATTTTCTTTGGCGCTGATAAAGAAAAAATTGTGAATGATGCGATCGGTGCTTTACGCGTGAAAATCGGCCATAGTGATTTTGGTCGCAAAAATGGTTTGTTCGAAGATGCTTGGCGCCCACTGTGGGTAGTTGACTTCCCTATGTTTGAATATGATGAAGAAGCGGGTCGTTGGAATGCATTACATCATCCCTTCACAGCACCTAAGCTCGGCCATGAAGATTTTATTGATAGCGATCCAGGTCGCGCTATTGCGCAAGCGTATGACATGGTGCTGAATGGTTGGGAATTAGGTGGCGGATCAGTGCGTATACATCGCGCTGATGTGCAGAGCAAAGTATTCCGTGCTTTGAATATCGGAGCAGAAGAAGCGCAAGCAAAATTTGGTTTCTTACTCGATGCATTGCAATATGGTGCACCACCTCATGGTGGTTTAGCATTTGGTTTGGATCGTATCGTGACGATGATGACAGGGGCAGAATCTATACGTGATGTGATTGCCTTCCCTAAAACACAACGTGCACAATGCTTACTCACACAAGCACCTTCATTGGTGGATGAAAAGCAGTTACGTGAATTGCATATACGTTTACGTGCTACAGAGCCTGCATTAAAAACCTAATGTACATGCAGCATATATCTTATGCATAGTGAAAATAACTAACAAGGTATGATAAGGGCACCCAGTGTGCCCTTTTTTACGTCTATGCCAGTTTATAAAATTCCTGAGTCTGTATTAGTGGTGATGTATTCCAGTGAGATGGAAGTGTTACTCATTGAACGCGCTGATAAGCCTGGATTTTGGCAATCTGTGACAGGCTCTAAAGATATGTTAGAAGAGCCACTGATAGAAACAGCGATGCGGGAAGTGCAAGAAGAAACGGGTGTGCAAGTTGGATCAGAGTTGGTGCCGCTAGCAAATCTACGTGATTGGCAATTGACGAATGTGTATGAGATTTATCCAGTGTGGCGTCATCGTTATGCACCAGGTGTTACGCAAAACACGGAACATGTATTTGGTTTGCTCATCCCGAAAGAGCATCCCATTACATTAGCTGCGCGTGAACATCTGCAATATCAATGGCTCCCTTGGCAAGCTGCAGCCGACCATTGTTTTTCCCCATCAAATGCTGAAGCGATATTGCAATTGCCACGGCATCTTATTTAAAACAAGTATGCATCAATGAAAATTCGTATTGCAACGTACAACATCCACAAGGGTATTAGCGCGATTGCGCGCCGTCCTAGAATACATGCACTTAAGCAGGCGATATCTTCTTTGTCGGCAGATATAGTGTTCTTACAAGAAGTGCAGGGGCGACATGATTTCTTTGCGCTACGTCATGCTGCAAAATGGCCGCAGCAGAGTCAGCATGAATTTTTGGCAGGTGATGTACAGCATAGTGCTTATGGTATGAATGCAGTGTATGACCATGGACATCATGGCAATGCATTGTTGTCGAATTTTCCCATCGTTTCATCTCATAATCATGATGTATCAGATCATCAATTTGAATCACGTGGCATATTGCATTGCGTAGTGCGATTGCAAAATAAAGATGTGCATTGTTATGTCGTACATTTAGGATTGTTTGCTGGAGGTCGCTTGCGTCAGACAGAAGCTTTAATGCAAGCTGTCAAGCAGACTGCACCGCCGGATGCGCCTGTCATTATTGCTGGAGATTTTAATGACTGGACGAATGCATTGAGCTCTTCCTTAAGAAAAAAACTTGGTGCCACTGAAGTGTTTGACGACATAGTATCGCCACGTAGCTTAGGTAGTTATTTGCGTCGATTGTCAGGTCGTGGGCCGCGGTTAACGCCAGCGCGTACCTTTCCTGCTGCTTTACCTGTTTTAAAATTAGATCGTATTTATGTGCGTGGTTTGCGAATAGAGCATGCGCAGGTATTACATGGTGCGAGTTGGGCCAGACTTTCTGATCATGCGCCTTTGGTTGCGGATTTATTACTATAAGTGCGGCATCTTTTTTTGTTAAATTTTGCTGATTGAGTCTATGCGCGCTGTTAGCTATAGCAAAAACAATCAACTGACCTTGTTGCACAGAGGGGCAGAATTTTTTCCGGCGTTAAAACGCGCGATTGATGCTGCACATGCTGAGATTTATCTCGAAATTTATATTTTTGCGGATGATGCTACGGCGGATGTGATTAAGTCAGCTTTAATGCGTGCAGCACAACGCGGTGTTGCAGTGTATGTACTAGTAGATTGGTTGGGTACAGGGCAAAAATCCATTTCACAGCTTGCGCGTGATTTTTCTTCAGCAGGCGTTAATTTTCGTACTTTTAATCCTTGGTTCCATCGCGGGTTTGTACGTACGCATAGAAAAATCATGGTGGTGGATAGAACACTCGCTTTTCTTGGTGGTTTGAATATTAATGATGATTGTTTTTCAGATGATGGTAGTCATGTGTCATTGCCTGCACCTAGATGGGATTTTGCTGTCGCAATTCATGGACAGCTAGTTAACGCCATTCATGAAGCTGCAGCTACACAGTGGTTAGGCTATGGTCTGAAAGATATTAAAACACGTTTACAAAATTTACGACGTTTACGTTCACAACATGCTAAACCTGCGTTAACGGTAGCTGAAGCAGGATTAGTAGTAAGAGATAATTTGCGTAATCGTAGAACCATACAACGTAGCCTGTTGCATGCAATTGGTCATGCACATCAATCTATTTATTTGGTCACACCTTACTTTGCGCCAGGAAGAAAGTTACGTCACTCACTAGCTATGGCTGCACAACGCGGTGTAAAAGTCACGCTCATGGTGGGTGTGGGACAATTTCGATTGCAAGATGCTGTGACACAGTCTTTCTATCCACTGTTGTCAGAAGCGGGTGTTGAGTTAATTGAATATAGTAAAACGCAATTGCATGGAAAAGTCGCTGTGGTAGATGATGAGTGGGCCACAGTAGGGTCGAGTAATTACGATGGCCTATCGTTATTTGTGAATCATGAAGCAAATATCGTTGTGAGAGATGCAGATTTTGCAAATACCTTGCGCTCACATATTGCTCAAGGTGTGCTTGAAGGTAGGGTGGTGACGGCCAATGAGGTTGCAAATATTAGTCGAGTGCGTCGTGCGCTGAATTGGCTAGCGTATCTTTTTTATAAATCTGTTTTGCAGATCATTACATTTGGTAGTTATGCAAAATAATTTTATGTTGATTCTGTGTGTGTGCAATGTTTGAACCTATTCGCGTTGATAAATGGCTGTGGGCCGCTAGATTTTTTAAAACACGTTCACTTGCAACGGATGCAATCGATCATGGTCGCGTCAAACTCAATGGACTCAAGATTAAACCCGCGAAAACCATTCAGTTAGATGATTTACTTGATATCGATAACGGTAGCACGCAATGGCAAGTCAAAGTAACGGGACTTTCTGGCCAACGCGGTTCTGCCACTGTTGCACGTCAACTGTATAGCGAGACCGAAGAGAGTATAAAAACGCGCGAACAAGAGTCATTGCGTCGCGCATTGTTTCCTGAGCCTAGCGCTGAAATTAAAGGCCGCCCCACAAAGCGTGACCGCCGCCTGTTGGACAGGTCGCGCGACTAAATCCCTCCCCGCACATTGTTTTTTCTCGTTCTAAAGCCAGATTTCACTCCCTGAGTTGCCGAACTTCGGCCGTTTCGGTGCATAATAGGACGCTCGTTCTATTTTTTGGACATCGCCCCCAGAGGGCTGCATCAAAGGACTGCACTATGAATGACACTCTGCAAAAGCCGCTGCGTAAAGGCGAACAGACGCGGGCTGCGATTCTCGAAGCAGCGTTATTACTGGCTAGCCGCGAAGGATTAGAAGGTCTGACCATAGGCGTGCTGGCAGACAGAATGGGAATGAGTAAATCGGGCGTATTTGCACATTTTGGTTCGCGTGAAGATTTACAAATAGGCGTCTTGCGGCTGTATCACCAGCAATTTGAACAAGAAGTGTTTTATCCCAGTCTGCGTGAGCCGCGTGGCTTGCCGCGATTAGAAAGTTTATTTGCGCGCTGGGTTGCGCGAGTCAGTATGGAAATCGCTTCCGGTTGTATTTATATCAGTGGTGCTGCTGAGTATGACGATAGGCCTGGAGCGATACGCGAGCAATTATTGGAAATGGTCAGGCTTTGGCAAGTGGCTTTAAACAAAGCAGCCAAACAAGCTATGCAAGAAGGTCATTTATCACCAGATACTGATACAGATCAATTGGTATTTGAAATGTATGGATTGGTATTGGCTTTGCACCATGATGCGCGTTTTATAAAACGACCAGGCAGTGTGGAGCGCGCTAAAAAAGGATTTGAACGATTGATTTTTGGTTTGCAAGATGAAACACCACCCTCATCTGGTAAACAGCTAGAAAAAAAAGCCAGTAAAAAAATTTCTAAAACACTATAGAAGAGAAATCGAACACGGTTCGAGAAAAATCTTCACACCCATCTCAAGGAGAGTCAGATGCCACACTATGTTGCCCCCTTACGCGATATGCAATTCGTATTACATGAATTACTAGAAGTTGAAAGCGCACTCAAAGAATTACCTAAGCATAGTGATTTAGATGTCGACACGATGAATCAAGTCTTAGAGGAAGGTGGAAAATTTGCAGCGAATGTTATTTTTCCGCTCAACCACTCGGGTGATAGAGAGGGCTGCAAGTTAGATGTCAACACGCATACTGTTCAAGCACCTGCTGGATTTCATGAAGCCTATAAGCAATATGTAGAAGCGGGTTGGCCTGCATTGTCATGTGATCCAGAGTTTGGTGGACAAGGATTGCCGATAGTATTGAATAACTCGTTTTATGAAATGCTGAATTCAGCAAATCAAGCTTGGACGATGTATCCAGGGTTGTCGCATGGTGCTTATGAATGTTTACATGCACATGGCACTGCAGAACAAAAAGCCTTGTATTTGCCAAAACTGGTAGCAGGTACATGGACTGGCACCATGTGTTTAACAGAACCACATTGCGGCACAGACCTTGGATTATTAAAAACAAAAGCTGCGCCACAAGCTGATGGCAGTTATCAACTCACTGGTAGCAAAATTTTTATATCAGCAGGCGAGCATGATCTGTCTGAAAATATTATTCATTTAGTGTTGGCACGATTACCTGATGCACCTCCAGGAACAAAAGGTATTTCCTTATTCATCGTTCCTAAATTTATTCCTGATTCACAAGGAAAAATTGGCGCTCGCAATCCTATTTTCTGTGGTGCGATCGAACATAAAATGGGCATCCATGGCAATGCGACTTGTCAGATGAATTTAGATGCAGCACAAGGATGGTTAATTGGCGAGCCAAATCGTGGATTAAATGCGATGTTTGTCATGATGAATGCAGCGCGCTTAGGTGTAGGCATGCAATCACTCGGCTTAACTGAAGTGGCTTATCAAAACGCTTTAATTTATGCAAAAGACCGTACTCAAGGTCGTAGTCTCACGGGTGTGAAAGCAGAAGATAAAACAGCAGATCCCATCATTGTGCATCCGGATGTACGACGTATGTTATTGACTGCACGTGCCTATGCAGAAGGTGGTCGTGCCTTTACATCCTATGTGGCTTTACTAATAGATCGTGAATTAAATCATCCTGATGAAGAAGTCAGAAAAGAAGCAGCGGATGAAGTGTCATTGCTTACACCAATAGTCAAAGCCTTTATTACAGACAATGGATGGATAGCGACATCAGAAGCGATGCAAGTATATGGAGGTCATGGCTATATTGCTGAGTGGGGCATGGAGCAGTATGTACGTGATGCACGTATTAATATGATTTATGAAGGCACAAACACGATTCAGTCGCTCGATCTATTAGGCCGCAAAATTTTGATGGATAACGGAGAGAAGCTGCGTCATTTCGGAGAAAAAATTCGCCACTTTGTTGAAGCGCATGGTTCAAGTGAGGATATGTCTGAGTTCGTCACACCTTTGGCAGATCTAGGTGACAAGGTCACTAAGCTCACTATGGAAATCGGTATGAAAGCTTTCCAGAACCGTGATGAAGTTGGTGCTGCTGCTGTGCCTTATCTGCGTGTGGTTGGACATTTGGTCTATGCCTATTTATTTGCACGTATGGCAAAAATCGCATTAGAGAAACAAGATAGTGGCGATAAATTCTATGTTGCGAAATTAGCGACGGCACGTTTTTATTTCGCACGACTCTTGCCTGAAACAGCCATGCTGATTAGACAAGCACGCTCTGGTTCTGCGAATGTGATGGCCTTAGATGCGGAATTATTTTAA
The DNA here is from genome assembly GCA_947454475.1 of Oxalobacteraceae bacterium. Taxonomy (GTDB): domain Bacteria; phylum Pseudomonadota; class Gammaproteobacteria; order Burkholderiales; family Burkholderiaceae_D; genus Pernthalerella. The sequence goes on along the minus strand of CANGLD010000099.1, from coordinate 100 downwards.
TTACTTATTTTAATCACGTAGTTTTTTCGGAGCATGTGGTCATGTCGAATTTCATAGTAAAAAAAGTCGCCGTATTAGGTGCGGGTGTGATGGGTGCGCA
>CANGLD010000098.1 GCA_947454475.1 Oxalobacteraceae bacterium | reverse complement strand
GTTTCTGCAATATTGGGATAACGACTCCAATCATACAAACCTGTATCAGTCAGACTGCCACCCAAAGCATTACCATGCCCGCCTATGAATTTAGTTAATGCATTAATGACGATGCTCGCCCCTACTGCTTTAGGGCGGAATAAATAGGGCGAAGTCATCGTATTATCAACCACATACAAAATGCCATGCTGGTCACATAACTTACCTATGCGCTCTAAATCTACTATCTGCGTACGAGGATTGGCAATGGTTTCTACAAACACCATGCGTGTCGCTGGTGTGATGGCGCGTTCAACATTTGCCACATCAGTTGCATCGACAAACGACACAGGCATACCTTGTGCCTCTACCGTCTGCCACAAGCTATTTGTATTCCCAAATAAAAAAGAAGAAGAAATAACATGATCACCACTACGCAGTAAGCCTTGTACTAATGCACCTACTGCTGCCATGCCTGTTGCAAAACACAGCGTGGAGTAACCATCTTCCATGCGTGAGACTTTTTCTTCTAAAGCAGAAACGGTGGGATTACCTTGACGTCCGTAGCGATAACCTGGTTTTTTACCTTGAAATACAGCCGCTAATTCACGTGCATCGCTATAACCAAACGCAACCGAGTGATGCACTGGCTTATGCAGTGAGCCATGTTCTATCGTCTTTTGCCTATCACTGTGCAAAATCGTCGAAGTAAATCCGAATGTTTTTTTATTTGTCATGGCAGTGCTATGCGAGCCTAAGATATCTATTCAATAGCAAAGCTATTGCTATTCTATCTGCGCTAAATTGAGATTGAGTTGCGTACGTACTGCATCTTCCATCATAACTTTAGGATTGGCACGTGCAAATTCTATTTTGTCTAAATAATCGCGCGAAATATCACCGGTGATGTATTCACCATCAAAACAAGAGGCTTCGAATTTTTTCAACATAGGATTGATATCAGAAATAGAACGCTTCATATCTTCAATGTCTTGATACACCAATGCGTCTGCTGTGATTTCGCGACAGACTTCTTCATCCGTTCTGTTGTGTGCAATGAGTTCATCGCGAGTTGGCATATCAATACCATACACATTCGGATATTTCACTGGTGGTGCAGCAGAAGCAAAAATCACACGACGAGCACCTGAGTCACGTGCCATCTGTACGATTTCACGACTCGTTGTACCACGTACGATGGAATCATCCACTAGCAATACGCTCTTACCTTTGAACTCAGCACCGATGGCATTGAGTTTTTGACGCACGGATTTTCTACGTATAGCCTGACCTGGCATTAAGAAGGTACGACCTATGTAACGATTCTTGATGAAGCCTTCGCGATAATCAAGATTGAGTGTCATTGCTAATTCCATCGCAGATGGACGCGAAGAATCAGGAATAGGCATAACGACATCAATATCGCCAGCTGCAAACTCACGACGAATTTTATGCGCCAGATACTCACCCATTTTTAATCGTGCCGCATACACAGATGCACCATCAATCACAGAATCAGGACGCGCCAAATAAACAAATTCAAATGCACAAGGATTTAAGACAGGTGATTCAGCACACTGTTGGTTATACAACTTGCCATCGTTATCAATGAAAATCGCTTCACCAGGCAATACATCACGCAAGAAATGAAAACCTAAACCTTCTAGTGCAACGGATTCACTTGCGATTAAATATTCAGGCCCTTTTTCAGTGTCATTAAATCCTATGCACAAAGGACGTATGCCATAAGGATCACGAAAAGCGAGCAAACCATAACCTGCAACTTGCGCCACTACTGCATATGAACCTCTGACTCGTTTATGCAATGCAGTCACTGCATTAAATAAAGTGTGAGGATCAAGTGAGAAACTGCTCGTTGATTGTTGTATCTCATGTGCTAGCACATTGAGTAATACTTCTGAGTCGGAGTCAGTATTGATATGACGACGATCATTTTTGAACATCTCTATCTTGAGCTGATCTGCATTCGTCAAATTACCGTTATGCGCTAAGGTGATGCCAAATGGGGCATTCACATAAAAAGGTTGCGCTTCTTCTTCACTAGAAGAACCTGCAGTTGGATAACGACATTGACCTATACCTGAGTTACCGGGCAGTGAACGCATATTCCGCGTGCGAAAAACATCGCGTACCAAACCATTAGCTTTATGCATGCTAAAGGTATTGCCGTGACTAGTCGCTATACCTGCAGCATCTTGACCACGATGCTGTAGTAACAGCAACGCATCATAGATGAGTTGATTGACTGGTCCGTGGGAAACAACACCAACAATGCCACACATGGTGGACTCCTCAACAAAAACAAATCAAGCCCTTAACAACAAGGCTGGTTTAGACTGGCTGCAAAGATCCTGAAAGACCTAGCTTGCTCAATCGCGCGCGCATCTTATCTGCTTCTTCTTTATTCACAAAAGGACCTACGCGTATGCGTATACGTTCTCCTGCATTCGTAGAAATTTTTTGCGAATAAGATTTAATACCTGCCTTCTTTAATTTTTCCTGCATTTCATCTGCCTTGGCTTTATTCGCCAGAGTGGCAACTTGCAAGACATAACGTATAGGCAATTCTTTATTCGACTTCGCATTTTTACTATCTGATGGCGATTTAGTATTCGCTGCTTTGCTATTCGCTTTGTCTTTTGCTTTGTCTTTCGCTTTATCGCTAGCCTTGTCTTTAGCATTATCCTTTGAAGCGACTTTGGCGCTTTCTTTAGTAGCTTCCTTAGTAGCTTCCTTAGTAGCTTCTTTAGGCGCTGCTTTTGTAACTTCTTTAGCTACAACTTCTTTTTTTACTTCCTTTTCAGGCTGCACAGGTTCGGGCACAACAGCTTTAGCAACGGGCGCAGGCGCATCACTCTTAATTGGAGCTACAGCAGTCACGGGAGCGCTAGGCTTCTCAACCACAGGAACAGTGTTTACTGAGGGGCTTAATTCTAATGTCGGTAAGCTAGGAGCACTTTGCCGAGTGGTGGGTGCATCGCGGGCAGGAATCTGTATGGAAATATCGTCCGAGAAGGGCTTAGGCTCGGAATCAAAAATCATAGGCAAGCCAATAATTGCAGCCAGCACTAATGCGGTTGCACCGATCAAGCGACGGCGCGCACGTCTTTTCTCAGGAAGTGCAGGATCCAACGGCTCTTGAGCTTCGCTAGATTCTGATCTGCGGGTGCGGCGCGCTTTGACGGGAGGATTATCCTCTTCGTCGATCGCTTGCTTGTTTTTATCTAGAAAAGAGAACAAGCCCATATTGATGTAGTGAGGTCCTGAATCAGTGTAATGCGGATTTTTTTGCGGCCAATATTCCGGCTACCGTCCAAAATGATCCGAAGACCACAATTCTATCATTCTCCCCTGCCCGATTACTCGCATTCCCTAGTGCTTCTGCAGGAGATGAAAAACATTCAATACTGCTTTGCGCATCCGGAGCATCGGCTTCATAAAAACCCGCTTCCAGCACTGCTGTTTTGAGGGTTTGCGCACTAGCAGCACGGGCTAGCGGCAAGTCAGTCAAGCACCAATGCTCAATGCGCCCCTTTAACTGTGCCAAGATGCCAGCAATATCTTTATCGGACATCGCACCGAAGATGGCATAGGTGTAAGAGAAAAAACCCATATTGTCGAGATTTTGCGCCAGAGTGGCAGCCGCATGCGGGTTATGCGCTACATCGAGGATAACGGCGGGTCGACCTGGTAAGACTTGAAATCTACCGGGCAAATCCACCAACACTAATCCAGTGCGTACTTCTTGTGCACCTAAAGGCAGTTTGTCACGCAATACTTCTAGAGCAGCTAAGGCAGCACTCGCGTTTAACAACTGATTCGCTCCCCGCAAACTGGGATACGCTAATGCATTTCTGCGTTGATCGCGCCCGCCATAATTCCACTGTTGCTTATCACCGGAATAATTAAAGTCACGTCCAAACAACCAGAGATCAGCACCGATGGCCTTCGCATGTGCAATCAAGGATGCTGGCGCTACGGGGTCGCTACAAATTGCAGTGCGTCCTGCTCGGAATATGCCGGCTTTTTCATAGCCGATTTTTTCACGTGTATCACCTAGATAATCCATGTGATCTAAATCGACACTGGTTACGATAGCAACATCAGCATCAATAATGTTGACGGCATCTAAGCGACCACCTAAGCCTACTTCTAAAATCACAGCATCCAACTTCGCATCAACAAATAATTGAAGAATTGCCAGCGTTGTGAATTCAAAATAAGTCAGTGAAATACCAAGCTGAGCGCGTACTTCTTCTACGCGAGCAAACGCATGACAAAATTTATCATCGTCCACCATCTCGCCATTGATGCGAGCACGTTCATTAAATCGTAAGAGATGAGGCGAGGTATACAGTCCTACACGATACCCACCTTGCAGCAACATGGATTCCAACATAGCGCAGGTAGAACCTTTGCCATTGGTACCACCCACCGTGATGACAGGGCAAGCAAACTGCAAATCCATAGCATGTGCAACGGCATCAACACGCTCTAGTCCTAATTCTATGACTTGAGCATGCGCAGTTTCAAGACGCTCTAACCATGCGTCTAGACTAAGTGTGGAAATCGTCATCGGTAACGTGCAGACACCACTGTCTAACTAAGTTAGACAGTGGCCTTAGGCTAATACCTCTGGAGGCTGGTTCTGTAAGATCGCCAATACACGCGCAATTTCTTCACGCATTTGACGACGGTCGACGATCATATCGATCGCACCTTTTTGAATAATAAATTCAGAACGCTGAAAACCTTCAGGTAATTTTTCACGCACTGTATTTTCAATCACACGTGGTCCTGCAAAACCAATCAATGCTTTTGGTTCAGCCATGACGACATCACCCATAAAAGCAAAGGATGCAGAGACACCACCCATGGTGGGATCGGTCAACACAGAAATGAATGGTAGTTTTTTCTCAGAGAGTTTGGTGAGCATAGAAGTGGTCTTTGCCATCTGCATCAACGACAACAAACCTTCTTGCATACGTGCGCCACCCGTTGCGGTAATGCAGATAAACGGTACTTTTTGTTCTAACGCTGTTTGTGCTCCACGTACAAAACGTTCACCGACTACTGAACCCATAGAACCACCCATGAATTCAAACTCAAAACATGCAACCACCACAGGTAAGGTCATGATGGCACCACCCAATACGATGAGGGCATCGGTTTCACCAGTGGCATCCATCGCAGCTTTTAAGCGCTCAGGATATTTTTTACTGTCTTTAAATTTCAGCGAATCGACAGGCAGTGTGTCTTGACCGATTTCATAACGACCTTCTTGATCGAGCAAGGCATCTAAACGATCACGAGCACGAATGCGCATGTGATGATCGCATTTAGGGCAAACATGTTGATTCGATTCTAAATCGGTACGATAAAGTACCGCCTCGCAGGAAGGGCATTTAACCCACAAGCCTTCCGGAACGGAGCGACGTGTTGAGGCGTCGGAGCGTTGAATGCGGGGAGGTAGTAGTTTTTCTAGCCAACTCATGGAAGCTCACTTTCAGGAGAGCGGCGCTTTTGGCGCCACGACGGCGTCATTGTACCCGCCACCGAGTGGAGAGCCAAATCTGCAGATTTGATGTTATTTTGAAAACTTTTATCAACATCGTGTTCAAGCATCAATCTCATCAATTGCTTTTCGTATGTCGCTCAAAAATAGGCGAACAGCTTCAGTCGCTTGCGCGGCTGGTGTGTTTTCCAACTCCTGAATAATACGACTCCCGATCACGATCGCATCCGACACTGAAGCCACGGCTTTTGCGGTACTGGCATCACGAATACCAAAACCCACACCGATAGGTAGCTTCACATGCTTACGTATAGAGGCAATCCGCTCAGAGACTTCGACGGTATCAATATTGCCTGCGCCAGTAACGCCGCGCAAAGAAACGTAATAAGAAAAGCCGCTACCGACTTTCGCTACTTGTTTGATGCGCTCCTCAGTTGAGGTAGGTGCCAAGAGAAAAATGGGATCCATGTCTTTGGCTTGTAAGGCTTGTGCGAATTCCACACACTCTTCCGGCGGATAGTCGACCACAATCGCGCCATCTACTCCAGCAGCATGAGCTGCATCGATAAATGTTTGCATGCCCATACGTTCGATAGGATTGGCATAACCCATTAAAACGATAGGTGTGTGTTTATTTTTTTCACGAAAACTTTTCACATAGCCTAAGACATCATGCATGTTGACACCGAATTTCAACGCACGTTCACACGCACGTTGAATCACTGGCCCCTCTGCCATAGGATCAGAAAAAGGCACACCGAGTTCTAAGATATCAGCACCACCTTCAACCAAAGCATGTAGTAAAGGCACGGTGAGTTCGGGTGCAGGATCACCCGCAGTAATAAAAGTAATTAAAGCTTTTTTCTTTTGCGCTGCTAAATCAGCAAAGGTTTTTTGAATTCTAGACATGATGCATCCTTATTTTGCAGCGGGATGCAATTTACCGAACTCAGCTACGGTATGCATATCTTTATCACCACGACCGGACAAATTCACGAGTATGACTTTATCTTTAGGTAGTGTAGAAGCAAAGTCTGCTGCGTAAGCTAATGCATGAGCGGATTCAAGCGCAGGAATAATGCCTTCAATCTGACAGCAATGATGAAAGGCTTTAACTGCTTCATCATCAGTCACCGATACATACTGTGCACGATGCGAGTCTTTCAACCATGCATGTTCAGGTCCTACACCCGGATAATCTAAACCAGCAGATACTGAGTGGGTCTCGATGATCTGACCATTTTCATCTTGTAGTAGATAAGTGCGGTTGCCATGTAAGACACCAGGTATACCGCCTAATAAAGCAGCTGAGTGTTTGCCTGTTGCTATGCCTTCACCAGCTGCTTCCACACCAATTAATGTCACTTCATGATGATCAATATAAGGATGAAAAATCCCCATCGCATTCGATCCACCACCTATACATGCCATTACATAATCTGGTTGACGACCTATGAGATCAGGCATTTGTTCTAGACATTCATTACCTATCACGGATTGAAAATCTCTCACCATCATAGGATAAGGATGAGGACCTGCAACTGTACCGATGATGTAAAAAGTATTTTCTACATTGGTAACCCAATCACGCATGGCTTCGTTTAATGCGTCTTTGAGTGTTTTAGAACCAGACTCAACTGGTACGACTGTCGCACCCAATAACTGCATACGATAGACGTTTTGTACTTGGCGTTTGACATCTTCACTACCCATGTAGACGATGCATTCCAATCCAAAACGCGCACAGATAGTCGCCGTTGCTACACCATGCTGACCTGCACCTGTTTCTGCAATCACGCGGGGTTTACCCATACGCTTAGCTAACAAGGCTTGACCAATCACATTATTAATTTTGTGTGCGCCGGTGTGGTTGAGATCTTCACGCTTGAAATAGATTTGTGCGCCACCCATTTCTTCTGACCAGCGCTTAGCGTGATAAATCGGACTAGGACGTCCAACGAAGTATTTCAACTCGTGATGAAATTCACGTAAAAATTCAGCATCATGTTGATATTTTGCGTAAGTTGCTTTGAGTTCTTCCAAAGCATGGGTCAGCGTTTCAGAAACAAAGCTGCCACCATAAGGACCGAAATGCCCGCTTGCATTGGGAAAGTTGTAATGACCTTGTGCGTCTTGATCACCCAACAGAGTGAAGTCTTGATCCATGTTGATCTCTCTTATTTAATTTGACTGTCGCCTGCTATAACAGCAGACACGAATGCGTGCATCATCGCAGCGTCCTTAATTCCTTTTGCTGATTCAATGCCACTACTGACATCAACAGCAAAAGGACGGACGCTGCGTACAGCTTCAGTCACATTTTGTGCGTTCAAGCCACCACTTAAAACGGCCCGATGCGCGAGTTCTGCGGGTATGAGAGACCAATCGAAAACCTTTCCACTACCACCATAAGACTCGACCCACGTGTCGAGTAGCAATCCAGAGAAATACGGACTTGCTTTGCGATATTGCTG
>CANGLD010000097.1 GCA_947454475.1 Oxalobacteraceae bacterium | reverse complement strand
GACAGTTGCACATCAAATTCTTGTATGAACTGATGCAAGCGACGCGCATCAGAAATCACTTGCGCCATATCAGGAATATCAGGCATAGAACCTAATTCATCACCCATATTATTCAAGCCTAAAACGAGCTCAGAATATTCCAGCTCAGATAAAGGACTTAAGCGCGATGCCATTTGCACGCCTACCTGCAATGCGTGATAAGCACCACCATGCGCAACTGGTTCTAATACACCAGCTTCCGTTTCACCTATCACTTGCACTAGCTTGTTGCCCACAAAACGTAAGGACTGAAACGCGGCAATAATTTTTTCACCACGCAATGGATGTTCAAGCGCGAGAGGAATAATGCAATCAACAACAGGGTCTAAAGGCGAAGCCTTGACAGTTGCATGAATAAATTCTAAAGGCTCAGGTTGTTCAGTGTGATGTGCTTGGGCAGTGACATGCTGATGATCATGCCCCTCATGTTGAGGATGATCTGCATGATCTTGCTCATGATGCTGATGGTGTTCATCGTGAGCGTATTCGTCTTGGCTATGTGATGCAAACTGATGATCCGAGTCAGGATGACCATCATGGTGAGCTTTGGCGCTACCGCCCATGAGCACATCTTCTGGCATATCCGAAAAAGCATGTTCGACGGAGTTTTTCGCGCGCCATTCATACCACTTGTTATAAGCAATCACGCCAATAACGATAACAGCGCCAATTGCGATCAAGCTGGCCTGCAGTTCAGTCATGCGCACACCTCATCCATAAACTCATATGAAAAATGCCAGATTAAAAAATTTAGATAAATCAATATTTACTGCATTGAAGTCCATCGACGAGTTCCTAGCATTGCCAGAACTAGCCACAGATGATCTCCACCAAGCAATATTCTAAGGGAAGTAGCGAGAAATGCCCGTATTCAGACGGCATTTTAGTCAAGGAATGTTCAGTTTAGGGCAGTTAACTCAGAGATAGTGCGGTGATTACTGATGAAAACCCTATTTATCCAGAATATTCGCAAATATGAGCGCTATAAAAAATAGAATTTCCTACGTTTGCCAAGCTAGGCTAAATTTACCGTTGATTCACAAGATTGATAAAAATCAATTGAACTTGGCAGATCTTTCCCTAAGATATCAAAAATGCAACTAAGTTGAATGGGGAGAATGAGAATGTCAAAAAATCAGGAAATCAAACTACATGCATTAACCATGATTTCATTACGACCACTGTTAGATAGACTGCGCACTTGGTGGTTTAGCCGACTCGAAGAGCATTATCTAATTTGCGCAGAAATCGAACGCCAACATGCACGCCAATCTGAAGAAAACGAAGCCTATTACCAAAAACGCGCAGCGACAGTTCGCTCCGCGCTGTATTGGCATAGTTAAATAGGCTTAAGCTGCAGCCGCCTCAGAAGTCAGTTGTCCTGCGGATTCCATATCGACGGCAACTATACGAGAAACACCCTGCTCTTGCATAGTCACACCAATTAATTGTTGCGCCATTTCCATCGCAATCTTGTTATGCGAGATAAACAAGAATTGCGTGTTCGCTGACATACGTTTCACCATTGCACAGAAACGTTCAGTGTTAGCGTCATCCAGAGGAGCATCAACCTCATCGAGTAAACAGAAAGGTGCAGGATTCAATTGGAAGATAGAGAACACTAAAGCCGTCGCTGTCAGTGCTTTCTCGCCACCCGATAAGAGATGAATCGTTGCATTCTTTTTGCCAGGTGGTTGTGCCATGACCTGCACACCAGAATCAAGAATCTCTTCACCTGTCATCACCAGCTTGGCGTTACCACCCCCAAACAGAACTGGGAATAATTCGCCGAAATGATGATTCACTTTATCGAAGGTATCTTGCAATAGATCACGCGTTTCTTTATCTATCTTGTGAATCGCGTCTTCTAAAGTCGTAATCGCTTCCGTTAAGTCAGCATATTGCGCATCAAGGAAAGTTTTACGCTCAGTTGCTTGAGCCAACTCATCTAATGCAGCCAAATTCACCGCACCCAATGCAGCAATGGCATTGGTGAGTCGTGTGACTTCGCCTTGCAAATAAGAAGGACGTACATCGTCACCTAGTTTTGCAGCCAATGCTTCTTCATCTGCCTGCGCTTCAGCTAATTGCTGTGCATATTGTTCTTGATTCAAACGTGCAGCTTGTTCTTTGAGTTGCAATTCAACGATGCGATCACGCAATGGTTGCAATGCACGATCGGCAGCTAGCTTCGCTTCATCTTGACCACGCATTTGTTGGGTCAACTGATCCAACTCATGACGTGCATTTGTCAGTGCAACTTCTTGTTCGCTACGTTTTTCCAGCAAGGTTTGTAGACCTGCTTGCGCCGCTTGATCATCCAAGGATTCCAGTTCTAACTGTCCTTGCTCCATGCTGGCAAACAATTGCGCAGATTGTTCTTGAGCAGTAGCGATATTACGTTTTAATTCTTCTATACGATTCGCATGCGACAACTCAGCAAACTCTGCTTGTTGTGCTGCGCGTTCCAGTTCACGTAAGGCTTCACGCGCCAGTGACAATGCTTGCTCATGTTCGAGATAAACCGTTTGGCCATCTTCATGCTGCTCTTGCATAGTAGCGAGTTCAGCATCGAGCTGTTCAAACATCGCTTCAGATGCGACTTTAATATTTTGCTGTTCGGCTTCTTGCGCAGAAATCTCAGCCAAATCTTCTGCAATTTGCGTACTGCGTTGACTGAATCTTTCCTGCACTTCAGACAATTTAAGTATGTCAATTTGCATACTATGCACAGCTTGAGTCAATGCTGTGACTTTATGCGTTAACTCTTGTAACTGCTGTGTACCTTGAGTCAATGCAGCATCAGCACGCACTGAACGCTGACGTGCTTCATCCGCTAACAGTTGTTGTGCTTTTACTTGACGACCAATATTTTCGATTTCTTGTTGACGCGCGAGCACACCATCTTGCTCGGAATCAGAAGCATAGAAACGTACCGACAACTTACCTATCAAATGACCTTGACGCGTCACTAAACATGCGCCTGCAGGTAATTTGCTGCGATCTGCAAATGCGGCTGCGGCATCTTCCGCAACGAATACATTGTGTAACCAGTCCTGCATCAATGCGCGCAGACCTGGATCATTTAATTGTAAAAGCGAAATCAGCGGCTTTAGGCCTGAAGGTACTGCATCATTATTTCCTGCACTACCTGTGGTGGAGAATAACGATAACTTAGCGGGTGGCGCATCACTAAAGAATGCTTTAGTCCAATCAAGATTCGAAACTTCAAGCGCACCAGTGCGTTCACGCAGTACTGACTCTAATGCTGTTTCCCAACCTTGCTCTATGTTGAGCTTTTGCCATAAACGTGGCAAAGCACCCAATTCATGTTTATTCAACCAGGGTGCAACCTTACCTTCTGTTTGCACACTTTCTTGTAATTGTTTTAAAGCGTCTAATCGTGCTTCCAACTGTGCATGATTCGCACTTGCTGTATTCGATGCTTCTTGCGCATCGCGACGTTCTTGTTCTAGCTTAGGCTGTCTCTCTTGAGCAGCAACCAATTCAGCCGTTGCGCTATCGAGTTCAGTTTGTTTATCTTTTACCTGAGACTGCACATTATTTAAATGCACGGTATCTGGCAAGGACAAACCACTTTGTTCTTGTGTGAGACGTTCACGTCTTTGCGCAAGATTACCGAGAATCTGTGAAGCATTACGCTGCTGTGCCGATTCAAGTTCTATCTTCTGTTGCAACTGCATGATATGCGAGCGTGATTCTGTGCTCGACAATTGCGCAGCACGCCATTTTTCTTCTAAAGCGGGAATTGCTTCTTGCTTATGCTGAACCAATTGCTGGGCTTCAGCTACACGCACTGCATGTTCTTCTAGCTCTTGCTCAGCTTGAACCAACTCTTCTTGTGACTGAGTTCCTTGACGCTGCCATTGATCACGTTGTGCAGTCAGAGAATTTAATTGTGTTTGCAAACGCGAACGGGATTCGATAACGAATTTAATTTGCGCTTCCAGACTACCAATTTCAGAATTCGTTTGATACAACTCACCTTGCGCATGATGCACACGATCACCCGCAGCATAATGCGCCTGACGCATGTGCTCGATTTGGGTTTCTATATGGCGCAGCTTGGCGTTTTGCTCTTCGAGATCAATATGGCCACGCTCGATATCACGCGTGACTTTTTCTTGCTCGTTCTTAGCTTCATTTTTACGTAATAGCCACAGCAGTTTTTGTTTTTCTTCCTGATCCGATTGCAAGGTATGGAATTTTTGCGCGACTTCCGCTTGCCCTTGCAGTTTTTCCAGATTGTTGTTCAGCTCGCGCAGAATATCGTCAACACGCTGTAAATTTTCGCGTGTATCTTGCAAACGATTTTCTGTTTCGCGACGACGCTCTTTATATTTAGAAACACCCGCTGCCTCTTCCAAGAAAATACGTAGTTCTTCAGGACGCGCTTCAATAATGCGCGAAATCATGCCTTGACCAATAATCGCGTAAGCGCGTGGTCCTAAGCCTGTACCTAAGAAAATATCTTGAATATCACGACGGCGTACCGCCTGATTATTAATGTAATACGTAGAAGTACCGTCACGTGTGAGGGTACGTTTGACTGAAATCTCAGCAAACGTGCTCCACTGACCCGCCGCTTTACCAGCCGAATTATCAAAAACTAATTCAACTGAAGAACGTCCAGCAGGTTTACGTGTATTCGTACCATTGAAAATAACGTCCTGCATGGACTCACCGCGCAGCTCGGAGGCTTTGGATTCACCCAAGACCCAGCGCACAGCATCAATGATGTTAGATTTGCCGCATCCATTAGGGCCCACGACGCCAACTAACTGACCTGGCACCTGAAAGTTTGTAGGATCGACGAAGGACTTAAAGCCCGATAGTTTTAAAGAAGTTAACCGCACGGTATCAACATTTCAAACACGGAGACTCTGATCAAATCGGCAACATCTTTGCAAGCGCATTGCCTCTGACTCAGCACATACGCAGACTTTCACGCAGGCTAAGCATTTTCATCAAAGACTCTTATAAAAAGATAAACCGGGCAAACTGCAGCCCGGGTTCGGATGAAACACCGCAATGATACCATCCGTCCCCCTCCTGACCAGAGCATTTCCTGAGCCTACTTATCTAAAACAATCTCAAGCTATTCACAAACCACTACAGCGATGATGCACGCTGGCAGGTATAATCGCGCAGCTTCAGACATCTCAACGACACACTTATGCAGCGTAGGCCATTGTGAATCCGTTACTCGACAGACTGCAGCCCTATCCCTTTGAAAAATTACGCCGCTTATTTGCGGATGTCACGCCTGACCGTGCACATTCGCCTATCAGCCTAGGCATAGGGGAACCCAAACACCCGACCCCCGCATTCATACAAGAAGCGTTAGCGAAAAATCTCGCTGGTCTGGCTAGCTATCCCACTACAGCAGGTAGCGATGTTTTGCGATCCGCTATCTGCGGCTGGCTAGAACAACGCTATCGCTTGCCTAGCTTAGATCCTAGCAATCAAGTCTTACCCGTTAACGGATCGCGCGAAGCATTGTTTGCTTTAGCGCAGGTGGTGATTGATCCAAACGCAAAAGCCGTCGTTGTCTGCCCTAATCCTTTTTATCAAATTTACGAAGGCGCAGCGTTTTTAGCTGGTGCAGAGCCCTACTTCGTTAATTCAGATCCTGATCGTAACTTCGCGCCTGATTTTTCTACCGTACCCGCTGACGTTTGGCCACGTGTGCAATTACTCTACATTTGCTCACCGGGTAATCCTACTGGCGCAGTGCTGACACTCGATGATTGGCGTGAATTATTTGCACTCTCAGATAAGCACGGTTTTGTGATTGCAGCCGATGAATGCTACTCAGAGATTTATTTTGGTAGTGAACGTCCACTAGGTGCGATGGAAGCATCGCATAAACTAGGACGTAAAAATTACGAACGTCTGATTGCGTTCTCAAGTTTATCTAAACGCTCGAATGTACCCGGCATGCGTTCAGGTTTTGTAGCTGGTGATGCACGTATCCTACAAAAGTTTTTACTCTATAGAACTTATCACGGTAGTGCGATGAGTCCTTCCATACAAGCTGCCTCTGTCGCAGCGTGGCAAGATGAAACACACGTCGCAGAAAATCGCGCCAAGTATCTGAAAAAATTTCAGCAAATCACGCCATTACTTTCTGAAGTCCTCGAGGTGACCTTGCCTGATGCTGGCTTTTATCTATGGGCTAAGGTGGATAAATTAGTTAACATCAACGACACTGACTTTGCTCGTCGTTTATATGCAGAATGTAATGTCACAGTTTTACCAGGTAGCTATGTTGCACGTGAGGCACATGGTATTAACCCAGGCGCGAATCGTATTCGTATGGCTTTAGTAGCAGAAGTCGATGAATGTCTTGAAGCAGCACAACGCATCGTGACATTCACTCGCAAACTTGCTTCATCCTGATTTTTATTTTTAATTTCAACTTTATTCTTACGTATCATGACCCAACAATTACAAACTCTGATCGACAATGCATGGGAAGCACGCACCGACTTCTCTCCTAAATCTGCACCTGCTGATGTGCGTGAAGCTGTTGCAGCTGTACTGGAACAACTCAATCAAGGCACCCTACGTGTTGCGCAAAAAGATAGTGGTAGCTGGGTCGTGAATCAATGGGTAAAGAAAGCGGTATTACTGTCATTCCGTTTGGAAGACAACGTGCCTATGCCTAGCGGTCAGCATATGCAGTTCTATGACAAAGTACCTACCAAGTTTGCGAATTACACGGAAGCGGATTTTGTTAAAGGTGGTTTTCGCGTTGTGCCTCCTGCTGTTGCCCGTCGCGGTAGCTTCATAGGTAAAAATGTGGTGCTCATGCCTTCCTATGTCAACATTGGTGCTTATGTCGATGAAGGCACCATGGTAGACACATGGGCAACTGTGGGTTCATGCGCACAAATCGGTAAGAACGTTCATCTCTCTGGTGGCGTCGGCATTGGTGGTGTATTAGAACCTATGCAAGCTAATCCCACCATTATTGAAGACAATTGCTTTATCGGTGCGCGCTCAGAAGTCGTCGAAGGTGTGATCGTAGAAGAAAACTCCGTGATTTCTATGGGTGTGTACATCGGTCAATCAACCAAGATCTATGATCGTGCGACAGGTGAAGTCACTTACGGACGCATTCCTGCTGGATCAGTTGTAGTGTCAGGTAACTTACCTTCCGCAGATGGTAAATACAGTTTGTATTGCGCTGTGATTGTGAAAAAAGTCGATGCAAAAACACGCGCTAAAACAGGCATCAATGAACTTTTACGTGATTAATTACTAAACTAAGCAATAGCTAGCCTCATGTCACTTACGCTCTACGGCATACCAAATTGCGACACAGTCAAAAAAGCACGCACTTGGCTGGAGTCGCATCACCAAGCTCACACCTTTCATGATTTTAAAAAACAAGGTTTGAGTGCTGACATCATCGCGCTTTGGTTAACTGCCGTTCCTTGGGAAGTTCTGGTCAATAAAAAAGGTATGACTTGGCGCAATCTCACTGACGCACAAAAAAATGCAGTCGTGGACGCTAAGAGTGCCACTGCATTGATGCTAGAAAATCCTAGTGTGATTAAGCGCCCTGTTTTGTGTTCATCGAGTGCAGTGTTAGTGGGTTTCACACCTGATCTGTATCAACTACAATTGAAAGCTTCAGCATGAGTAAAACACTGGCCTTAACTGAAGAGCTGATTACACTTTCTTCAGTCACTCCAGAAGATAAAGGCTGTCAAGCACGCATGGCTGAACTCTTACAGCCTTTAGGCTTTGCTTGCGAAACCATACAATCCGGTGCCGTCACTAATTTATGGGCGCGGCGCGGCACTGCACAACCTTTACTCGTATTTGCAGGTCATACCGATGTTGTACCGACTGGTCCTTTAGAAAAATGGACATCGAATCCCTTTAAGCCTACACATCGTGATGGCAAGTTGTATGGCCGCGGCGCAGCGGATATG
>CANGLD010000096.1 GCA_947454475.1 Oxalobacteraceae bacterium | reverse complement strand
GCAAAAAATATTTTTCTAAGCACTGGCTTAAACGTAATACCTGCGCCGACAGGATTTCATGCACAAAATACTTTGCTGCCACATGATTTCATTCCTACAGCGGGAGCATTAAAAGATAGTCACTATGCCATGCATGAATGGTTGGGCTTATTGTGGTATCGCATAAGGCATGGCAGCACTTGGTAAATTTTATTTATGTAATCTAGCTAAACAACAGGCGTAAAAAAACCGACTTATAAAGTCGGTTTTTTATTACGTATAAAAATTTATACGTTAATTCAACTTGTTAATTACTTCGCTGCTGCAACCATGTAATCAACTGCTGCTTTCACTTCTTCATCAGAAGCAGTAGAGCCGCCTTTAGCTGGCATCATGCCGCCCTTACCTTGGAAGCCTTTTATCGCATGGGTGTAGAGGGTTTCTTTGCCCTGCGCTATACGTGCACTCCATGCAGCTTTATCGCCAAACTTAGGCGCACCTGCAATGCCTGCACCATGACAAGCTGAGCAAGCTGCTTCAAACAGTTTTTTGCCAGTGTCTGCAGTAATCTTAGCGGGAGCAGCTGCAGCACTTGCTGCTGGTTCACCTGAAGCAGCTTGGCTGCCAGCGCCAAATTGATAGCCTTCGTCAGAAACAGGTTTGATACGCGCAGCAATGGCTTCTGGTGATTGAGAATTTGAACCGGCGCCAGTCTTTGGTGCGCCACCGACATAGATCACCAACATAACAATAACGGTGATGGGAATAACAAAAGCCGCAACAACGGTAACGATTAATTGCGTTGGGGTTTTAATTGGTGACTCGTGCTCTTCGTGGACGTCGCTCATGATTTCCTCTAATGCGTTGTAAATTCATTGCCGGACGAATCACAAAGTGCGAGCGACCAGCTTGTGTAAACCGGATGCAAGACACCCAGCAAAGCCTGAGATTATAGACGAAAGCTCGAGATTTGAGCCGCAGATCGCCCATTTTGCGTGGACTGGGTAGTCGGAAAAAGGTATCCTTGCCGCGCTCTGACTAGTCTTTCCCGCGCGGCTGTAGCTCAGTGGATAGAGTATTGGCCTCCGAAGCCAAGGGTCGCTGGTTCGATTCCAGCCAGCCGCGCCAGTTTATTGCCATGCTCAGAAGTTCAAAATTACAAAGTTTGGGAAGGCAAGAAAATCACCGTCCTGCCGACAAAGGGATTTGTCTTATCCGAAATGGATCGCGCGGCTGATCGGCACGCACATCGACTATCACTACATTTTTTTGCAAACCACCTTGCACAACGACGCGGGTTACTTGGTCTAAACGTGTGCCATCTGCGTTGGTTACGGGATGATCAACTTTTAAAACATGCGTATCGCCCTGTATTAACAAGACGGGCTTATTCCAACGTTGCACCTCTTCTTGAAAAGCAGCTAGCCAACTTTTAAATCCGGTGCTGTCAGACTCTTTGCCATCAGCGTAAAAAGTATCGGCTTGCATCGCAAACACCACACCAAGATCGCCGTGTGATTGTGCTTGTGCGAAGGTCTCACGCATCCATGCAATATTTGCTTCATTGCGTAAATTGAATTCTATGGATGAAGGTAAGTCTGGTTGTAAATTATTATTCGATCCAACAATATGCAAAGTCGCAAAACTAAATTTGCTTTGATGCCAACGACGATTTTCCATAAACAGCATGAAGCGTGCTTCGTCGGACTGTACTTGTAATGCAAGTGGTTTTTTTCCTAAGCTATTTTTAGTTGCAAAAAATATCCCGCGTATTTTTTCTAAGCGTTCTAGAGGATCATAGGAACCATTAGAAGTGCGATGACAATCAGTCCACTCATTATCGCCAGGTGTATAAATCAATGGCTGTTTAAAACGTTCAAACTGTTCGCGCACAGCTAAGTAGATTTCATCTGAACAAACACTGGATCCAGATTTAATGTCGCCAACATGAATAGTAAAAGCAAGTTTATTTTTATTCAGAGTGTCAGCGACTGCAGTTAATTCTGATAGTGGTCCATAGGGGACGTCGCCAATTGCTGCGAATGAAAATGATTGTGCTGATGCAGTAGAAAAAAAACAAAAAGCAATCATCAGCGCGCTTGAATAAAGTAATTTGATCATACGCATAATAGAACCAATCAAAACAAAATTAAGATGCTGGCATTGTAACTGTCTTTAAAAATAAGGTTTGCTGCATGCGAATTATTTTTTAACTAAATTCGGATGAAGCCCATCAAGAATTGCAGCGCCATGCTCTAATACAAAGTAGCGAAACGCTTCTGCTGATGAAGAATGATTGCGACGATTGAGTGCCACTACATGCCAAGCACGAGAGATAGGCGTTTCATCTATACCTAGTACGGCAATTTCACCGTACTTCACTTCTAAACCTACCGTGTGTAGCGATACAAATGAAATGCCCAAATTAGCAATCACGGCTTGTTTGATACTTTCATTGGATGACATTTCTAAAGAAATTTGTGGAGTCAGACCGCGGTCATTTAAAAATCTTTGCATAATGGCGCGCGTACCAGAACCGGCTTCACGCGTGATGATTTCCATCTGATTCAACACCATGGGAGAAATACCCTGTAGCGGTGCGAGTGGATGCGAAGGGTGAGCAATGAACGCATGAGGATGTGCTGCAAATGCTTCAATCCGCGTATCCAGATCACTGGGAGTGCGACCCATGATGGCCAAATCGATTTCACCATCGCGCAGCAATTCCACCATTTGATCGCGATTTCTCACCTCGAGTTTTATCTGCACACCCGCATGATCTTCTTTGAATCGTGAGAGTAACTGCGGTAAAAAATATTTTGCTGTACTGACCAGGCCTATTTTTAAAACGCCTGCTTCTTTTCCCTGAAATCGCGTCAATGTCGTTTCTGCATCGCGCAGGGTTTCCACCACTTTTTTTGCGTAAACCAAGAAATATTCACCCGCGGTCGTCAGTTCCACCCGTCTTCCCACTCTTGCAAAAAGCATAACGCCCATGTCATTTTCTAGCTCTTTGATTTGCATAGAAATCGCAGGTGCTGTGAGGTTTAATTCAGCTGCAGCCTTGCTAAAACTGTGATGTCGAGCCGCTGCAGAGAACACACGCAGCTGCCGCATACTTAAATTTTTGAGAAGTTTTAGTGTTTTCATAATTACTATTGATAAGAAAAACTGATGAGTTACTAAATAATTGATGAATTTACCTTAACTGACGGGTTCAGTACAGTTCGACCTGCGTAAATTAAGAACGCTTGCAGCCCCTTGAGGCGCTTAACGAATAACAGGAGAGCACATGAACAAACCCGTTGACGGTCGCATCACCGATTTGAAGGAGCGCTACAAGGGTGGCGTATTGAAATACAAGCAGATGGGATATTGGCGTCCTGACTATGAGCCAAAAGAAACTGACTTTATCTGCGTATTTCGTATCACCCCACAAGAGGGCGTGGATGAAGTAGAAGCAGCTGCGGCAGTTGCAGGTGAATCATCCACCGCAACCTGGACCGTAGTGTGGACCGACATGTTGACTGCACATGAAGATTATCAAGCGAAAGCGTATCGCGTTGATCCGGTTCCAGGAACAGGTGCAGGCACAGGCAAAGAAGCACAATATTTTGCTTACATCGCTTACGACATTATTTTGTTTGAAGAAGGTTCGATTGCGAATGTCACCGCATCACTGATTGGCAATGTGTTTTCATTCAAGCCATTGAAAGCAGCGCGTCTGGAAGATATACGTATACCAGTCGCCTACATGAAAACATTTAAAGGCCCACCAACCGGCATTATTGTTGAGCGCGAGCGTTTAGATAAATTTGGTCGCCCATTACTTGGCGCAACCATGAAACCTAAATTAGGTTTATCTGGAAAAAATTATGGCCGTGTTGTGTATGAAGGTTTAACGGGCGGATTAGATTTCACAAAAGATGACGAGAACATCAATAGCCAACCATTCATGCATTGGCGCGATCGTTTCTTATTCTGTATGGAAGCCGTGAATAAAGCACAAGCAAACAGTGGTGAAATCAAAGGCCATTATTTGAACATCACAGCAGCGGACATGGAAGAAATGTACGCACGTGCTGAGTTCGCAAAATCCTTAGGTTCCAACATCATCATGATTGACTTGATTGTAGGCTGGACAGCTATTCAATCAATTTCAAATTGGTGCCGTAAGAATGACATGATTTTACATATGCATCGTGCAGGTCACGGTACGTATACACGTCAAAAAAATCATGGTGTTTCATTCCGCGTGATGGCTAAGTGGTTGCGTATGGCAGGTGTCGATCATCTGCATGCAGGTACTGCAGTAGGTAAGTTAGAAGGTGATCCTATGACAGTACAAGGTTATTACAACGTCTGTCGTGAATCACATAACAAGCAAGACTTAGCACGCGGTATTTTCTTTGAACAGCCATGGGCAGATTTGAAGAAAGTGATGCCAGTTGCATCCGGTGGTATTCACGTAGGTCAAATGCATCAACTCATTGATTTATTCGGAGACGATGTGGTGTTGCAATTTGGTGGTGGCACGATTGGACATCCAGATGGCATACAAGCAGGCGCGATTGCTAACCGTGTGGGATTAGAAACCATGGTGAAAGCACGTAATGAAGGTAAAGACATCATTAATGAAGGTCCTGAAATTCTTAAACAAGCAGCGAAAACTTGCAAACCATTAGAGCAAGCTTTAGAGACTTGGAAAGATGTGTCGTTCAATTACACCTCGACCGACACACCAGACTTTGCTAACACACCGACTGCGTCGTAAGACAATTTAAAGGATAAATAACATGCATATCACTCAAGGGCAGTTTTCTTTTTTGCCGCCACTAACTGATACAGAAATTCGTGCTCAAGTGGATTACGCGCTGAGCAAAGGTTGGGCATTGTCTGTTGAATGGACAGACGATCCTCATCCACGTAACTGCTATTGGAATATGTGGGGCAATCCTATGTTTCAAATTAAAGATGGCGCAGCAGTGTTATTTGAAGTTAACGCATGTCGTAAAGCCCACTCCGAGGTTTACATCAAAGTGAATGCGTTTGATAACACACGTGGTGTGGAATCTATGGTCATGAGTTTTATCGTGCAACGACCAACAACTGAACCAGGTTTTGGATTGCAGCGTACGGAAGATCAAGGAAGAAGCATACGCTACACCACGCATAGCTATGCAACAAACAATCCTGCTGGCTCACGTTATTAAGCAAAGCTAAAAGGACTCAGCCATGAATGCGCCTGACCAAGCCAAAGCTATCGATCTGCAAGAAATTTTGCGTGATGCAGAAGTCGAACCAGTGATGGCTCAGCTTGAAGATGAATTAATTGGATTGGCGCCAGTCAAAGCGCGCATACGTGAAATCGCTGCATTTTTGGTGGTATCACGTGCGCGTGCTGGCTTGGGACTTGAGGCAGCAACGCCGAGTTTGCATATGTGCTTTACCGGTAATCCAGGCACAGGCAAAACCACAGTGGCTTTGCGTATGGCTGAAATTTTGCATCGATTAGGTTATGTGCGTAAAGGCCATGTTGTATCTGTTACGCGTGATGACTTAGTCGGTCAATACATAGGACACACCGCACCTAAGACGAAAGAGATTTTAAAAAAGGCCATGGGCGGTGTTTTATTTATTGATGAAGCGTATTACTTATATCGTCCTGAAAATGAACGTGACTATGGTCAAGAAGCGATAGAGATTTTATTGCAAGTGATGGAAAATCATCGCGATGATTTGGTAGTGATACTAGCTGGTTACAAAGATAGGATGGACACATTCTTTAAATCTAATCCAGGTATGTCGTCACGTATTGCCCATCACATTGATTTTCCAGATTACAGCGAAAACGAATTATTACAAATCACTGAAAAAATGGTGGGTGGGATGAATTACCACCTCGATGAAGGCGCGCGTTCAGCAATGGATGAATATATTCATTTGCGCCGTCAACAACCGCATTTTGCAAATGCAAGATCGATACGCAATGCATTAGATCGTGCACGTCTGCGTCAAGCGAATCGCATCTTTAAACGTGCGACTGGCGCAGATTCCATGGTTACAACAGAAGAACTGTCCACACTGACTGCTGAAGATATACGTGCTTCGCGTGTATTCGGCGGCGGACTGCAACAAGCAGTCACAAGCGACAACGTAAAAAAATAATAGGAGACAGTATGCATAACGGTCGCACTACGCTATCAAAATTTTTAATCCAACAATTAAAAGGCTCGCCTGAGTTAAGTGATTTGGCAGCGTTATTAGTGGATATTGCAGCTGCAGTCAAAGCGATATCAGCAATGACAGCAAAAGGTGAGTTAGGTGATGTGTTGGGCAGCTTAGAAACACAAAACGTTCAGGGCGAAACACAAAAAAAACTGGATGTCATGTCGAACACGGCATTTGTGAATACCTTTGCCTTAGGTGGTTTAGTGGCGGGCTTAGCATCTGAAGAAATGGATGATCCTGTCGTGATTGAAGCGCAAGATCAACCCGGTCGTTTTCTTGCGATATTTGATCCACTCGATGGCTCATCAAACATCGATATAAATGTTTCAGTAGGTTCGATATTTTCAGTCTTGCGTGCACCACATGGTCACGCACCGGAAGTGAAAGATTATTTACTCAGTGGACGTCAGCAAATTGCAGCTGGCTATGCCATCTATGGACCTTCAACCATGTTAGTGCTCACTGTAGGTAAGGGCACACATGGTTTCACACTCGATCGTGAAGTCGGTAATTTCATACTCACACATCCAGATATGCAAGTGCCAGCTGATACCAGTGAATTTGCCATTAACGCGAGTAATGAACGTTTCTGGGAGCCGCCTGTTCAGCGTTATGTCGCGGAATGTAAAAACGGACGTACGGATGTACGTGGCCGTGATTTCAACATGCGTTGGATAGCAAGTATGGTGGCTGATATACATCGTATTTTGATGCGTGGTGGTGTGTTCATGTATCCCAAAGATACGAAAGATCCATCTAAGCCAGGACGTTTACGTTTGATGTATGAAGCCAATCCTATGAGTTTTGTAGTTGAACAAGCGGGTGGAATCGGTTCAACAGGACGTCAACGCATCTTAGATATAGAACCAGAACAAATACATCAGCGTGTACCAGTCATCATAGGTTCGCGTAACGAAGTTGATCGCATAGAGCGCTATCACCAAGATTATGACAATGGATCGGATGAGCAATATAAATCGCCTTTGTTCCAAGAACGTTCATTGTTTGCTAGCTAATTCACATTTTTAGGAGACCTCTGTGTCAGTTAAGCATCCTATTGTTGCCATCACTGGTTCTTCTGGTGCCGGCACCACAACGGTCATGAAAAGCTTTCAGCATATTTTTCGCCGTGAAAAAATTAAGGCGCAAATTCTAGAAGGCGATTCCATGCATCGTTTTAATCGCATGGAAATGCGCGCTGCAATGAAAAAAGCGCACGATGAAGGTAAGCATGCATTCAGCCACTTCGGACCAGAAGCCAATTTATTACCTGAGCTAGAACAAGTCTTTAAACAGTTTAGCGAAACAGGTACGGGCAAAGTACGTAAGTACATACATGATGCAGATGAAGGTAAAGAGTTTGGTCAAGAGCCAGGAACCTTTACACCCTGGGCAGAGATGGAAGCAGGTTCAGAAGTTTTATTTTATGAGGGACTGCATGGAGGTTATGTAGGTGATGACGCGAATGTCGCTAAGCACGTAGATTTGCTCGTTGGCGTAGTACCTATCATTAATCTAGAGTGGATACAAAAACTCCATCGTGATCAAAAAATGCGCGGTTATTCGCAAGAAGCCGTGCTAGATACGATATTGCGTCGTATGCCTGATTACACACGCCATATTTGTCCTCAATTTTCACGCACTCACGTGAATTTTCAACGCGTGCCTACGGTAGATACTTCAAATCCTTTTATTGCGAATGACATTCCTAGTGCTGATGAAAGCATGGTCGTCATTCGTTTTGCTAATCCTAAAGGCATAGATTTCGGTTATCTCACATCCATGTTGCATGATTCTATGATGACGCGTCCTAACACCATCGTAGTACCAGGTGGAAAAATGGGATTGGCGAT
>CANGLD010000095.1 GCA_947454475.1 Oxalobacteraceae bacterium | reverse complement strand
TCTGTGGAAGATTTATAACGTTTGATCTCGTCACGCTTTAACGCGCCTAGACCATGTTCAGCAGAGATAGAACCGTTGTACTTATGCACATGATCATGCACGATACGATTAATTGCATCTTGATTTTTTAAGAATGCCTCATCGGACTGTCCCTCAGGTGCAGAAACGTTGTAGTGCAAATTGCCATCACCTAGATGGCCAAACGTTACCATGCGACAGCCAGCATAAGCATTTTGTAATGCAGCATCAGTTTCAGTAATGAATTGCGGTATATGCGTTACAGGCAAGGCAATATCATGTTTAATGTTTTTGCCTTCTGTTGCTTGTGCTTGTGAAATATGTTCACGCAATTGCCACATGATTTTTGATTGTGCTAAAGAACTCGCTAGCACAGCATCTTGAATAATTTTTTTATCTGTCGCACTTTCAACTAAAGCTTCTAGACGTGCCATCGCATGTTGCTCAGATTCGGCATCAGATAATTCAAGTAAAACATAGTGCGGATGACGTCGTGCAAAAGGCTGCGATAAATTCTTGAAATGTTTTTCTACTAATTGCAAACAAAAATCCGACATCAGTTCAAAGCCAGTCAGACTAGCGTCACACTGTTCTTGTGCAATGCTGAGCAATGCGACTGCTTGCTCGGCAGACTCTAGCGCAAACATGGCCGTGATTTGTGCGCGAGGCTGAGCGTAAAGTTTTAAGACGGCGCCAGTGATAATGCCTAGCGTACCTTCAGCACCTATGAATAGCTGACGTAAATCATAGCCCGTATTATCTTTGCGCAAACCACGCAAGCCATTCCAGATTTCACCGGAGGCAGTGACGACTTCGAGTCCTAAGGTGAGTTCGCGCATATTTCCATAACGCAGAACCGCAGTGCCACCTGCATTGGTGGAGAGATTGCCACCTATGGTGCAACTACCTTCTGAAGCCAAAGAAAGAGGAAATAAGCGTTGATGTGACGCTGCATAGTCTTGTACTTGTTGCAGTAAACAACCCGCACCGACAGTGATGGTGTTGTTTTGAGTGTCAATAGAATGAATTTTATTCAGACGACACAGTGAGAGCACAACGGCTAATCCAGTTTGATCGGGCACACTGCCTAATACCAATCCTGTATTACCGCCTTGCGGAACGATCGGTGTTTTCGTTTCCACACACAGCTTCACTAATTCAGCGACTTCCTTAGTATTCGCCGGTTTAAGTACTGCAAGTGCATTACCTGTATAGCGACCTCGCCAATCAGTTAAATAGGCAGCCATATCGGTGCCTGTGATCACATGATCTGTACCGATGAGACTACTGCAGCGAGAAAGAAATGCATTACTCATGAATAGCTGAGGCTTTTTTAATCGCTTCATTCGCCATTCTTTTTGCTTCTTGTTTATAAGGTCGCAAAAAGAAAATCGCACAAAAGAAAAATACAGTAGAGAGTGCGATTTCTATGGAAGACAATAAGGCAACCGTGCCGCGTTCACTCCATGCACGCACTACACCTTCTATAAAATATAAATGCACCATCATCGATGCCCATTGCAAGGTGTAGATATCACGTCGTAATACACCAGCTAAAGGTAATAACAAAGGCAGAGCTTTGATTGCCATCCATGAGCCACCTGGTCGCAGAGGTGCTAAGACGAGTTCCCAAGTTGTACAGAGCACAATTAATCCGACTAGACTAATTACTGCACATACGTGCAGCAGACGTTGAGAGCGTGGCATAGTCAGTGTGTCCATTATGTAGCCTGTAATTTACGTGCATTCAGTGCGAGTCTTTTACCTAATGCGATAGCGAGTTCGCGTGTTTCTTCTGTCATAGCATTCTCACCCGAGATACCTGACCAATGCGTTGCACCATAAGGTGAACCACCACTACGTGTTGTCATGAGATTTTTTTCTGAATAGGGTAAGCCCATTAACAGCATGCCATGATGCAGTAGCGGCAGCATCATGGAGAGTAATGTACTTTCTTGTCCACCATGCAAACTACCAGTAGAGGTGAAAACGCAGGCAGGTTTGCCAGACAATGCACCGGCAAGCCATTGCGCACTGGTGCCATCTAAAAAATATTTTAAGGGAGCTGCCATATTCCCAAAGCGGGTGGGTGAGCCTAGTGCTAATCCTTGACACTCTTCTAGATCTTGTAATTCCACATAAGGTGCGCCAGATTCTGGTATCAAAGCCTCGGTGGCTTCCGTCACAGTTGAGATTTGCGGCACAGTGCGCAAACGCGCTTCACAGTTGGGCACACTTTCTATGCCTAGTGCTATGCATTCCGCCAATTTGCGCGTAGCGCCTTGGCGAGAGTAATAGAGTACGAGTATGTGCAGCAAAGCAGGGTTCATGCTTGGTATTATACGTTTGTAAAAAATATTCTTGCTTGGACTGCCATCTTGCCGCAATGATGTGACAAGTTGTCGCGTAGGTTGGCTAGTTCAAGTTTGATTGCGCAACATTCTTCAGTTTTTTTAGTTGAGGCCGGATGTCAGATTCTCACAGTCAGTTTAAGCAGTCTTCACATACCAATACCGACACACCACGATTATCGCGGTTGCGAGATTTGCTACGTTTTATACAACGTCGTCTGCGTGAAGAGCAAGTGCCTCAGGTTGCAGGCAGTCTAACTTTCACTACGGTGTTGGCAGTCGTGCCTGTGATGACGATTGCTTTTGCGATTTTTACGACCTTTCCTTTATTTAATACCTTCAGAGATTCACTCGAAGCGTATTTCGTACAAAGTTTAATGCCTAGAGGGGTGACCAACACCATACTCGATAACCTGAGTTTGTTTGCCGCTAAAGCGAATCGACTTTCTGCTGTCGGTGCAGTGACCTTAGTACTCACAGCCATCATGATGTTTGCGATTGTAGATCGTAGCTTGAATCGCATTTGGCGCGTTAAAACGCCGCGCAGTTTCACGCAAAGTCTGATTGTGTATTGGGCCATCATGACTTTAGGCCCTTTGTTAATTGGTGCATCTTTATCTTTCACGACATTAGTGTCACCGGTTACAACAACATTAGCGCAGCAATTACCATGGCTGGGCACAATCACGTCCATCGTTATTTCCTTGCTCTTGATGACGACGTTTTTTGGTTTGTTATATTTGATTGTGCCGAACCGCTTAGTAGATTGGCGTGATGCCTTAATTGGTGGTTTAGTTGCTGCGATCGCTTTTGAAATGACGAATCGTGGTTTTGCATTCTCGATTACAAAATTTCCTAGTTATCGTGTCATTTATGGTGCGTTAGCTGCAGTACCTATATTTCTGGTGTGGGTGTATTTATTTTGGTTAATCACGCTGTTAGGTGCAGTGCTAGCAGCAGCGCTACCTGTGGTTAAACATGAACGTTGGTGGCATAAGCCTGTGCCAGGTGGTGAATTTCTTGATGCTATGTCGGTATTACAAGTGTTAATTCAGGCGCATCAACATCAGGGTGCTATCACACTATTATCTATACGTAGTCGAACGCGTTTAGGTTTTGATGAATCAGAATTTTTATTACATCGCATGCTAGAAGCAGGATGGGTAGGGCGAGTGGAAGCAGTCAGAAGTAAAGCGAGTAGTTGGTTACAGTTAGCGCGTGGTGAACATGATCACTGGACTTTACTCATCAATCCGACTAAGTTGACGGTAGCAGATGTAGTGAGACTGTTTGCATTCTCTGAATCGTCCCATACTCTGGGTAGAGAAATTAATCATCTGCTAGATGGCAGTTTGTCTGTGTCCTTAGCAGATCATTTCATGACACCGGATGCAAAACTAAAAAGTGCATCAAGTACTTGATCAGGTTGTTCGCCCATTAAATCATGACCACAGTTTGCTAGCTGTATCACCTTTGCAGCTGGCAGCGCTTGTAGTAAGGGTGCTGCAGCTTTAGGTGAGGTCATCATATCTTTTTTGCCGAGTAAAAATAAAACTGGGCAATTTATTGCAGCAGCAGCGGCTTCACCATGTTGATAATCATTGCATGCGCTAAAGTCAGTAAAGAAAACCGGTTGTGCATTGTGTCTTGAGACATATTCCATTAAACGTTTGCTCCCACCTTGCACATAAAATCCTGGGCCAGGGAAAGACGGCTTTTGCGCTATGCCTGAGTGCGACCAAATATTTACCATGTCAATTGCATCATGTTCACGTTCACGTGAAGCTTGTAGTAACTGGGCAGAGACTTTCATAGGATAAGCTGTACCAACTAAGGCTATTCCCTTAATCAACGCTGCATTTTTTGTAGCGAGATGCGCAGCAGTTTCTAAGGCAATCAATGAGCCCATGCTATGCCCGATTAATACTGCATGCTGTACTTGTGCTGCCTCTAGCAATGCCATCAACCACGTCGACATAGCTTCCACGGTTTTAAGTGGATCGCCTTGACTGCGGCCATGACCAGGTAGATCAACAGCTAAAACAGAAAACCCGTGGTGTGCAAAATAGCGCGTTTGTAAGGCCCACACTGAATGATCATTTTGTGCGCCGTGCAAAAACACAGCAGTAGGCAATTGAGGATCAAATGTTTTGCCACCGGTGTAACAATACGCTGCATGACCAAGTACATTCATTAGCATGACTTACGCTCCTTTTTGCGCAGCTTTTAAGCCGCGCTTGAGATCGTCGATTAAATCATCCACATTTTCTAAGCCTATAGATAAACGCATCGTACCTTCACTAATACCTGATGCAGCAAGTTGTGCATCTGGTACGCGGAAGTGCGTGGTAGAGGCAGGATGAATCACCAGCGATTTTGCATCACCCACATTCGCTAAATGGGAGAACAAAGATAAAGCTTCCACAAAACGTCTACCTGCTGCGCGATCACCTTTAATAGCGAAGGAAAACACAGCACCACAACCTTTAGGTAAGAGACGTTGTGCTAAGGCGTAATCAGGATGCTCTGGTAATTCAGGATAAGACACAGAGGCAACTGCGGGATGGCTAACTAAAAACTCGACCACCTTGCGAGTGTTCGCAACATGTCTGTCCATACGTAAGCCCAAAGTTTCTACGCCTTGCAATATCGTGAAAGCATTGGCTGGACTCATGACTGCACCGAAATCACGTAAGCCTTCGCGTCTGGCGCGTAAGGAAAAAGGTGCAATTGAAGATTCTTCAGCGAAGACCATGCCATGAAAACCATCATAGGGTTCACACAGTTCTGCAAAGCGACCTGTTTTGTCGTAAGCGGTTTGCCAATCAAAGCAGCCACCATCGACAAGTAGGCCACCAACGGCAGTGCCATGACCACATAAAAATTTTGTCGCAGAGTGAAAAATTAAATCCGCACCATGTTCAAATGGTCTCAATAAATAAGGTGTGGTGAAGGTAGAGTCCACCATTAAAGGCAGATAATGTTCATGCGCGATTTCTGCAACGCGAGCAATATCTAAAACATCGAGTCCAGGATTACCTAAGGTCTCTGCAAACAACACTTTGGTATTGGGGCGAATTTCAGAACGCCATGCATCCATGTCATGCGGATCGATAAAGGTGGTCTCTATCCCAAAACGCTTCATGGTGTAGCCCAGAAGATTTTGTGATCCGCCATATAAAGCGCGCGATGCTAAGACATGTGATCCAGCTCCGGCTATGGTGGCAAGACCTAAATGCAAAGCAGCCTGTCCACTTGCAACTGCAATTCCCGCCACACCACCTTCTAGAGCAGCAATACGTTCTTCTAAAACGGCGTTGGTGGGATTAGAAATACGGGAATAGACATGACCAGCACGCTCCATGTTGAACAGTGATGCGGCATGGTCAGAGTCTTTAAATACAAATGATGTAGATAGATAAATCGGTGTTGCACGTGCGCCAGTGGTGGGATCAGGGGTACTACCGGCATGCAAGGACAAAGTGTCAAAGCCCGGATAGGTTGGCTCGCTCATGGGGATGTGATCTCCTAAGACATGGTCTGTGATTACCTGCTCGCAGCAGGCGCAATGCCTAGCATTATAGAGCGAGCAACTTCTCTTTAGATAATCTGCTTTGATCGGTCATTCCTAGCAACGAGCTAGATTTTTTGTCTAAGCTAGGCTACATTCAATCACTAATCATAAAATCAACAATCTCAGGGGGACACCATGAAAGTTTCAGATATTCTCAAGGTGAAGGGCAATATTCTTTATACCGTTGCTCCGGATTCATCTTTGCATGATGCGATTGATTTAATGGTCAGCAAAGATATAGGCTCCTTAGTCGTCATGCAATCGGGAAGTTTGGCCGGCATGTTGACTTTTCGTGAAATCATGAAGGCAGTGCATAGAAGTGGAAAAACAATTGCTGAAGATAAGGTCAGTCAGCATATGGAACGCGATGTACTTTGTATTACCCCTGAAAGTGATATCAATGAAATGCGTCGGCTCATGTTAGAAAAACATGCGCGCTATGTACCCGTGATGGATGGTAAATTGCTGATGGGTGTAATGTCGTTTTATGATTTAGCTAAGGCTGTACTTGAAGCGCAAAGCTTTGAAAATAAAATGCTGAAAGCGTATATCGCTGATTGGCCAGCTGAAGGTGATGAATAATTTTTGTAATTAAATTTTGTGATTGAATTTTATTTTGCCTTCTAATCAATTTCTACTGCTGCTACAAAAACGATTCGCGCCATTTTTTTGTGCGCAGTTTTTGGGAGCATTTAACGACAATCTTTTTAAGACAGCTTTAGTCACCATCATTACCTATGATGCTGCCTCTTGGACTGATATCAATATCGGTTTACTGAATAATTTAATAGCGGGTTTATTTATTCTGCCTTTTTTATTGGTTTCTGCAACGGCTGGGCAAATCGCTGATAAATTTGAAAAATCGCAGTTAGTACGTATGGTGAAAATTTTAGAAATCACCATCATGCTGATCGCAGCAATCGGTTGGCTTACGCATAGTTTGTGGATATTAATTTTTGCGATTGTTGCGATGGGTTTGCATTCGACTTTGTTTGGTCCTATTAAACACGCTTATCTTCCTCAACATCTAGAGCATCATGAATTAGTGGGTGGAAATGGCATGGTGCAGATGGGTACTTTCGTAGGCATACTCACTGGACAATTAAGTGGTGCAGTACTGGTGACGTCACAGCCTTACGGCATCACTTTAATTATGGTATCGACTCTATTGGTTGCGGTTGCAGGTTGGTTAGTCAGTCGCGCGATTCCTGTCACACCTGCAGCAGATTCGAGTTTAATCATAGGACGTAATCCATTTGTAGAATTAGTGCGTAATTTACGGTTTGCTGCAAAAAATCGTGAAGTCTTTATCGCTATGTTGGCGAATTCATGGTTTTGGTTTTTTGGTGCGATGCTGTTAGCGCAATTTCCCGTTTTTGCGCGTGATATCTTACACGGCGAACCATCTGTGTTTGTAGTGTTGCTGAGCGCGTTCTCTTTAGGTATAGGCGCAGGTTCTTTGTTGTGTGAAAAACTTTCTGGTCATACCTTGCAACTGGGATTGGTAACGGCTGGCGCAATAGGTCTGACATTATTTGGGTTGGATCTTTATCTTGCTGCGTCAACTTATTCAAGTGTTGTCACTGTCGATGCATGGCATTTTCTTTTACAGGATGCAGGTTGGCGTGTGATCTTGGATTGTGCTTGCTTAGGTGCTTGTGGTGGTATTTACGTCGTGCCTTTATTTGCGCTGATACAAACCAAAGCGGATCGTGCTTATTTATCGCGCATCATAGGCGGCATGAATATACTCAACGCACTCTTTATGGTGGTGGCAGCCTTATTGGCGATGCTGCTTTTGCAAGCGGGGCTGCGTGTGCCTGAACTATTTTTAGTGACAGCATTGATGAATGCCGTATTGCTCGTGCTTTTGTGTGTACAACAGCCGGTTTATTTCAGGGCGCTACTAAACTGGCTTAAGCCTCAATAAGTTTTGCGACTGGTAGAATGTTGGTTTTCTGTCTAAGCGTGCATTCCACATCATGTCTGGCAATACTCTCGGTAAATTATTTTGTGTCACGACCTTTGGTGAGTCACATGGCCCTGCCATAGGTTGTGTGATTGATGGTTGTCCTCCAGGCCTTGTCCTCTCGGAGGCGGATATTCAACCTGAGCTAGACCGCCGTAAGCCCGGCACTTCGCGCCATGTCACGCAGCGTAAAGAATCCGATACGGTACAGATTTTGTCTGGTGT
>CANGLD010000094.1 GCA_947454475.1 Oxalobacteraceae bacterium | reverse complement strand
TTAAAAGTAGGTGAATATACTCAGACACCAGTGAAATCACAATTTGGATTTCATATCATCAAATTAGAAGAAGTTCGCGATGCGCAAGTTCCTCCATTTGAAGAAGTGAAGGGACAAATTGCAGAATCTCTACAACAGAAGAAACTGCAAACCTTTCAGCAAGACTTGAAGAAAAAAGCAAAAATCAAATAAGCTTTTTCAGATTCAAAGTAAAAGAGCTCGCTACGAAATGTGCGAGCTCTTTTTTTATGTACTGACTGCCAAGCTTTTAACCTACCCAACGCCGTGCATTATTAAATAAGCGCATCCATGGCGCATCTTCACTCCATGCATCAGGATGCCAAGAATGCGTCACTGTTCTAAATACACGCTCTGCATGCGGCATCATCACTGTAAAGCGACCATCTGGTGTCGTGACAGCCGTAATACCTTCTGGCGATCCATTTGGATTGTATGGATAAGCTTGTGTAGCTGCTCCTTGGTTGTCAACGAATCGTAACGCAACGATTGCTTGTTGCTGATTTCCAGTTTGAGCAAAATTTGCATAACCTTCGCCATGTGCAACTGCAATCGGCGTTTGCGTTCCCGCCATACCCGCAAAGAAAATAGAAGGCGACTCTGTAATTTCTACCATCGCAAAGCGCGCTTCAAATTGCTCAGATTTATTGCGTGTGAATTTAGGCCATGCCTGTGCACCTGGAATAATCGATTTTAGATTACTCATCATTTGACAGCCGTTGCAAATACCTAATGCAAAACTATCTGATCGTTGAAAGAATTCTGCAAATTGATCAGAGAGTTTATTGTTAAATAAAATCGTTTTTGCCCAACCCTCACCAGCACCTAATACATCGCCGTAAGAAAAGCCACCTACTGCAATCGCGCCC
Organism: Oxalobacteraceae bacterium; assembly: GCA_947454475.1. Taxonomy (GTDB): domain Bacteria; phylum Pseudomonadota; class Gammaproteobacteria; order Burkholderiales; family Burkholderiaceae_D; genus Pernthalerella. The sequence goes on along the minus strand of CANGLD010000094.1, from coordinate 7,300 downwards.
TTGAAATCTGATAGCTGAGCGCGTCCTGCAATTAAATCACTCATGTGTACATCAATCGCTTCAAAGCCCGCTTTATGCATCACATAAGCGGTTTCTATATGTGAATTCACACCTTGCTCACGTAAGATAGCGACACGAGGACGCACACCTTTCGCAATGAAAGGCGCCGCAACATTTTCTGTTGGGTCAAAACTCAACTTGGGCGACATACCAGGATCTTGCGCATTCAATAAGCGTTCATATTCCGCATCAGCGCAAGCAGGATTGTCACGCAAACGCGCAATACGCCAACTGGTTTCACTCCATGCACGTCGTAGGTTTACGCGTTCAGCGCTGTAGATGATTTTTGCATCGCGCGTGAATTCAATCACATCACGATCATTTAGTTTTCCTATGATATGACTACATGCACCTAATCCGTTTTCACGTAGCACATTCATCACATCGGATTTTTGATCTTCACGAACTTGGATCACTGCACCTAGTTCTTCATTGAATAAAGCACGTAGCGTTAAATCATTACGTCGTTCACCAACTTGGCTAGTCCAATTTTTTGAATCGCCCCAATCCGCTGCATGCTCAGATTCCATCGTCAGAATATCGAGATTGACTGAGATGCCGGTATGACCAGCAAAAGACATTTCACATAAAGTCGTAAATAGCCCACCGTCTGATCTATCGTGATAGGCAAGACATTTTTGCTCGCTAATTAATTTTTGTATCGCAGAGAAAAAAGCCTTGAGATCAGATGCTTGATCGACATCAGGCACTTCATCACCGATTTGTTGCATCACTTGCGCTAAGGCAGAGGCACCACATCTGTTTTTACCGCGACCTAAATCAATCAGGATTAAAGACGTTGCACCTTTATCTGTTCGCAATTGCGGCGTCAGAACATGTCTTACATCCGTTACAGGAGCGAATGCAGACACAATCAATGAAACAGGCGAAGTAACGGATTTATCCGTGCTGCCCTCTTTCCATGTGGTGCGCATTGATAAAGAATCTTTACCAACTGGGATACTGATACCTAAGGCAGGACAGAGTTCCATACCCACTGCTTTTACCGTATCAAATAAGGCAGCGTCCTGACCTGCTTGACCACATGCAGCCATCCAGTTTGCAGAGAGCTTGATATCGCCAATCTTTTGTATAGGTGCAGCTAGAATATTTGTGATGGCTTCACCTACCGCCATACGACCTGATGCAGCCGCATTAATCACTGCCAATGGTGTACGTTCGCCCATGGCCATCGCTTCACCTACATAACCTTCATGACTCATCGTGGTCACAGCACAATCTGCTACCGCCACCTGCCACGGCCCCACCATTTGATCACGCACTGTGTGTGCACCAACAGTACGGTCACCTATCGTGATAAGAAAAGATTTATCCGCAACGGTAGGTAAACGTAATACTCGATCAGCTGCTTCTTCTAGCGTGATGCCAGTGAAATCTAAGGGCGCAAATGTTTGTGCAACATGCACTACATCTCTATGCATTTTGGGTGGCTTACCTAGTAACACATCCATAGGCATATCAACGGGATAGTTGTCATGTTCTGGATCAAGCACACGCAGTTGTCTTTCCTCAGTAGCGAGTCCCACTACAGCAAATGGACAACGCTCACGTTCACACAATGCTTTAAACAGCGTCAAACTCGAGGGTGCTATACCAAGCACATAACGCTCTTGCGATTCATTACTCCAAATTTCTTTAGGCGCTAATCCACTTTCTTCTAGCGGCACTTTGCGTAAATCAAATACTGCACCACGACCAGCATCGTTAGTAATTTCAGGGAAAGCATTGGACAATCCACCTGCCCCTACGTCATGTATTGATAGGATGGGATTTTCTTCAGCTAGCGCCCAACATGCATTGATCACTTCTTGCGCACGTCTTTCCATTTCTGGATTACCACGCTGTACAGAATCAAAATCTAAATCTGCTGTATTTGTGCCTGTGGTCATTGAAGAAGCTGCACTGCCTCCCATGCCTATACGCATACCTGGCCCACCGAGTTGAATTAATAAACTACCAGGAGGTAAAGTATTTTTCTTAATGTGTAATGCAGAGATATTGCCTAAGCCGCCTGCGATCATGATGGGCTTGTGATAACCCATCACTTTGCCATTCACATTTTGTTCGTAGGTGCGGAAATAACCACCTAAATTAGGACGGCCAAATTCATTGTTGAATGCAGCCCCACCTAAAGGACCTTCAATCATGATTTGCAAAGGCGAAGCAATACGTTCAGGTTTGCCTGTTACACCCGCGACTTCATTAGCATCACGATCAGCTAAGGACACATTCACATCACGTGCGTTTTCCCATTGCTGCAAGCCGTTATGTATCATTAAATTTGATACGGTAAAACCTGTCAGTCCTGCTTTAGGTTTTGCACCACGTCCGGTTGCACCTTCATCACGTATCTCTCCACCTGCTCCAGTGGAAGCACCGGGAAATGGAGAAATTGCAGTCGGATGATTATGGGTTTCCACCTTCATTAAGATGTGGGTTAATTCTTCAGACGATTGATACGTGTTAGCTTTTTCTGATCGCGGATAGAAGCGTGATACCACTGCGCCTTCAATCACGGAAGAATTATCGGAATAGGCAACCACCGTACCTTCGGGTGCCAATTGATGCGTGTTGCGTATCATGGCAAACAGCGATTTATCCTGCGCTACGCCATCAATAGTCCAATCCGCATTAAAAATCTTATGTCTGCAGTGTTCACTATTCGCTTGCGCAAACATCATTAATTCCACATCAGTGGGATTACGCTTGGCTTGTGTAAATGCCTGAAAGAGATAGTCGATCTCATCTTCAGACATGGCTAAGCCCAACTCCACATTGGCTTTCACTAGTGCATCGATGCCTTTACTGATATCAATAAATGCGAGTGGTGGTGCTTCTAGTGTTTGGAATAAACCTGCAGCCTCTTGTGGATCACGTATCACCATCTCTGTCATACGATCATGCAGAACCGCTGCAATGGCTTCTGCTCCGGCTTGATCGAGTGACTTAGATCCCCCTAATAAACCAGATTTCAGCTGCACATAAAAAATCACACCACGCTCTATACGATGAATGTGCGTCATACCGCAGTTATGTACGATGTCGGTAGCCTTACTTGCCCATGGAGAGATCGTCCCCATACGAGGGATAACGACAAAGCGCTCACCTTCCTCACTGGCTTCGTAAGGATCACCATAGATCAACAAGGCATCCAGTTTTTCCCTATCAGTTTGAGAGAGCGACTCAGGTGCATCAATGAAATGACAATAACGCGCTGAAATCCCAACAACTGCAGGATGAATATCTTTCAGTTGTGATAACAGACGTTGTGAACGAAAGGGTGAGAGCGCACTGCAGCCCGGCAAAATGAGCATGACTAGGATGATGTTTGAGGCGAATGCCGTGTCAATTAACACGGCATCGCAGGATGAATCGGAAAGATGCGATTATACCGCGTCCCCAGTCGCATTTTCCCTCTTAAAAAAGAGGCAATTAGCTCAGGTATGCTTACAACCTTACCCATTTATTCAACTTACGAGCGAACATGACTCAGCACGCCACCGCATTAGCCGGTATAGCCCAGTTACTCCAGACTGCAAGCACTGCCTTAGTCAAAGACAGTTTGGAAAAAATTAACGCGCATCCTGCAACCTTCACCCGTTTGTATGCAGAAGCAGCGATCGCTGCTGCCATGTCTGCCGATGAAAAACGTAGAAGTGGACAACCAACTGAACCACTTGCTGGGCTGCCTGTATCAATCAAAGATTTATTTGATGTGGCGGGTGAAATCACTATGGCAGGGTCGACAGTCAGAAGTTCGGAGGCGCCAGCCTTGAGCGATGCCACCGTGGTCACTCGTTTGCGCAATGCAGGCGCTGCCATTCTAGGTAAAACGAATATGACGGAATTTGCTTTTTCAGGCGTAGGGATAAATCCGCATTACGGCACCCCTGTTAATCCTGCTGATAACAAAGTGGCACGCATACCTGGCGGATCTTCCTCAGGCGCGGCTGTCTCTGTCGCCGCTGGACTCTGTGTAGCAGGCATAGGCTCTGATACGGGTGGCTCTATTCGAATACCTGCTGCCTTATGTGGACTAGTCGGCTTTAAACCTACGATGCGACGTGTACCAGTTACTGGTACTTTTCCACTCGCTCCTTCTTTGGACACAATTTGCGCGATGACAAACTCGGTTGCTGATTGTCACCTCATCGATAGCATCATTGCGGATCATGCTTTAACACCGACAAAAATTGCACTCAAAGGTTTGCGCTTTGCAGTACCACAAACTTTGGTGATGGAAAATATGGATGCGCACGTGGCTGCTAGCTTTGCAACAGCGCTAAGTAAATTATCAGCGGCAGGTGCAGTGATTGTAGATGTGCCTATGTCCTTACTAGCGCAAGCACCTACTATTAATTTATTTGCTCCTATAGAAGCGTATGCCCATCACCATGTCATGTTAAAAAATCATGGTGATGCCTATGATCAGCGTGTTGCGCAACGTATGCGCCTGGGAGAGAAATATCAAGCTGATGAGATTGCTGCTTTACATCGAGCACGTCAGAATTGGATAACAAAAATGGAGCAGGAATTACAAGGTTTTGATGCGCTACTTATGCCTACCGTTCCACTTACTGCTCCCGAGATAGCGCCCTTACTCGCTTCAGATGAAGTATTTTTTAATACTAATCGTTTACTACTACGCAATCCATCAGTCATCAATTTATTAGATGGCTGTGCAGTATCAATACCTTGTCATGAAAGCGATAGCTTGCCGGTAGGTTTAATGGTGGCAGGACCCGCCATGACTGATGCCCACATACTGGATGTCTCACGTGCGATAGAGGCGGTACTGTAATTTCTAGTACCGCCTAGAACTAGGCTTCACACGAAAGCAGAAGAATGAACTTCAGATTCAGCCTGCTTCATAAACAATAGCGGCGTAACATTACCATAGCGCTGATCTCTGGGTGTTACATACACTTTGTCGTAGCCAAGTGACAGCCACACCTTAGCAGTAGCAATTAAATCTTCATCACTCTGCGCAGGGAATCTACCTGAGTTGAGATTGATATGCACTGCCTTAACTTCTGTATTAGGTAAAAACCAAACTTCACCACCAAGAAAACCTAATGGCGCAATTTTAGGATGGCACACGATCCCACGATTACTGGATGCATAGCTCAACTCACGTTTGATATGCACGCCATCTTGATTAATAACATATAAATACTTTAAGCCACGCACATCATAGGCACCTTTTTTTACATGTGTAAATGGTCCGTCACCAGGTTGCCTAGTCTGCACTTTGACTTGACCACACACATAGCGATCTTTTCCACGTGCACCAACTGGAAATTGTAAGCGGCGTCCCTCAAAAAATCTGCTTGCATCCATTTTTTGCAGCTCTTCTTGTGAGATATAAATAATCTTCGATGGAGGAAGGATTGTCGATGTTGAGGGCATAGTTTTTGCCACCCGTATTTTCATAGGCAAAATCTTTTTTTCTTTCACCTTTGTTTCAAGCTCAACCAAACTCTTTGCATCTGGACGTACCAATTGAGATAACCTTTGATCTCTAATGAAGACTCGCGGAATAACTCGGGGCTGCCCAACTTGATTACGCACGTAAGCTGAATAAGTTTGATGAACGAAATGCTGACGACTGGCTTGTGAAATGAGTGAAAACATAATGAGCTCCCTATGGGGTAATTGGAGTTGAAAATAAGTATTTGTCTTTGCCTGCGATGAGCGCCAACTTAGCAAGGACAGTTTCCTTTTTTGCAATCTCTATGCCATATATCCACTCACCGGTCTTCATGAAACGCTGGTGCTAAAAGTCAAAAATAGTGGTGTGGCAGACACATTTCTCTCAATACACAGCCCCAAAAAAATCAGCCTGCCCCGCAATGCAGCATGAAAATTGCACTGATTAATTGCACGACTATCGGCAAAGATTGTTTTGATAGTGATTTGCGGCTACCCTATAGCGGCTTTTCAGAGCTAACGATGATTTACAATGCAGGCAAAGACCTGCCCGAAGGCATAATCAATGTGCCGAGCGGATTAGAGAAAGTTGGAGTCCCATGCGAGTAGCAGTGATAGGTGGCGGTGTTATCGGCGTAAGCACCGCCTATTACTTGGCCGAAGCAGGCCATGAAGTGATGGTGGTTGAGCGCTATGGCAATGTGGCGCAAGAAGCCAGTTTCGGCAATGTGGATCTAATGGGTCCAAACAGTACATTGCGTCAGTGGACAGTTCCTGGACTGCCTTACCGCGCTCTATCTATGTTGTTCCGTCAAGAATCGCCGGTTGCCTTTAGCGCACGGTTTGAACCCGCTATGTGGTCATGGATTCGACGCTGGATTTCTGAATGTAGAGTGCAGCGATTTAAAGATAATCAACATCGCTTAAAAATGCTGGCTGACTATAGTGCTCAGCAAATGGCGCAGCTCATTCAAACGCATGAAATGGATTTTCAGCAGCATAAAGCATCGATGGTGATGTTTCGCACTGCGAAAGATTTGCAACTTGCACGCTTAACCATGCAATTGCTTGGCGAGTCTGGCACCAATCATGAATTGTTGGATCAGGAAGCCGCAAGACAAATGGAACCAGCACTTTCTACTGAAGTGGAATTTCATTCAGGTCTCTACCTGCCTGATGATCAGGCTGGAAATTCCCCTTTATTTGTTCGACAAATGAAAATTCTTTGTCAAAATCTTGGCGTTGAATTTCATTTCAATAATCATGTTCAATCCATACGTAATGAACAAAATAAAGTGGAACTACAGATTGATGGCAAACCCGTTGTAGTTGATGCACTTGTGATTGCAGCGGGTAGTGAAACCGCTAAACTCATGCATGGTTTAGGTACACATCTACCTCTCTATCCAGTCAAAGTGTATTCCGCCTCAGCAGCAGTGCAAGAATATGAAATGGCACCTAAGGTTTCTGTATTTGATGACACTTATCAAGTCTCTATTACGCGACTAGGTAAACGTATTCGTATTGCAGGTTGCGCAGAGATGGGTTCTTCTTCCGTGAATTTGCATCAGAAAGCGGTCAACACCTTGGTTAAAGTTGCAGATGATTGGTTTCCGAATGCGGCTAATTATCGTCATGCGAATTTTTGGTGTGGAACAGCGGGCATGCTGCCTGAAGGTATTCCATTGTTGGGCGCAACTAAACATCCGAATATTTTTATTAATGCTGGTCATGGAGCAGGTGCTTGGGCACTTGCTGCAGGTAGTGGCAAACTGTTGGCAGATATTAT
>CANGLD010000093.1 GCA_947454475.1 Oxalobacteraceae bacterium | reverse complement strand
GCCATCACTGGAATGGTCACTGTCTTTTTAATCGCCTCGGCAAAAGGCACTTGATAGCCCGGGCCGATCGCGATTTTCTGCTGCGGTGAGACGCCTGCAGAGGAAATGTCGAGGAAGTCTGCTCCTAAATCTTGTAAGTGCTTGGCGAGGGTAATGCTTTGCTCCACGTCCCAACCACCTTCTACCCAATCCGTTGCAGAGAGTCTGGCACCGACTGCAATATCTTTACCTGCCGCTTGTTTTACTGCTGCAAAAATTTGTAAGGGCAAACGCATTCGATTTTCTAGTGAGCCGCCAAATTCATCAGTGCGATGGTTTGCAAGTGGTGATAAAAATTCATGCAGTAAATAGCCATGTGCCATGTGGACTTCAATCACATCAAAACCTAAGGCTTTTGCACGCTTGGTTGTAGCAACATAATCTGCAATGACTTGCTCGATATCTTTTGCTGTCATAGCCTTGGGTGGTGCTTCTTCTGGCATATGCGGTACGGCTGATGGGCCAACCGTTTGCCAACCGCCTTGATCAACAGGCATTAAAGCGCCGCCTTCCCATGGACGCTGACTCGATGCTTTACGACCAGCATGGCCAAGTTGTATTGCGAGTTTAATAGGGGAGATGGCACGTATTGTGTCGACAACCTTTTTTAAAGCAGCTTGATTGTCGTCATTACATAAAGTAAGACAACCAGCTGTGATGCGTCCCTCTGGATTGACTGAGGTTGCTTCTACAAAGAGTAATCCTGCGCCGGAAATTGCCAAAGAGCTTAAGTGCGTCAAATGCCAATCGGTGGCATTGCCATTCTCAGCTGAGTATTGGCACATAGGCGAAATCATGATGCGATTAGCTAATGTGTGAGCACCAATTTTCAAAGGCGAGAAAAGTAAAGGAGCAGTCATGGTTTTATTCGCTTAAATAGAAAAATGTCACTTTGTGTGCTTGAACAAGTAGCCTAGTGATAATTTGTTAAAGACAGAATAGCAAGGACCATCAAAACATATGACCTAATTTTTTTGCTTTCGTATTGAGATAGTGTGCATTAAAGCCCGTGCTAGGCATTACCAACTCTACGCGTTCAGCATGTAGTCCTAACTTGGTGAGAGCTTCTATTTTGCGTGGATTGTTGGTCATGAGTTTTAAATTATGCACACCAAAATGTGCAAACATAGGTGCACAGATCGCATAGTCGCGCTGATCATCTGCAAAACCAAGTTGATGATTTGCTTCGACTGTATCAGCACCATTTTCCTGCAATTTATAAGCACGGATTTTATTCAATAAGCCTATGCCACGTCCTTCTTGTCTTAAATAGAGCAAGATACCGCGACCTTCCGCTGCAATTTTTTTTAATGCGGATTCAAGTTGCGCACCACAATCACAACGCTGACTAAAAAGCGCATCACCTGTAAGACATTCCGAATGCAAGCGCGCCAGCACTGGCTTATCGCCACTAAGATCACCTAGTGTTAATGCGAGATGTTCTTTGCCGCTTTCATTATCGAGAAAAGCATGTAGCTCAAAAGTAGCCCAAGGGGTGGGTAGAGCGCAGCTCGCTACATAATTCATAGTGGAGGCGCTATTTGGTAAAGACATGATGGAAAACCTAGCAATCGTCTGTGTATCTGGCGTTCGGGACTATCAAGAGCCTGGCTGAGATACTCAGGCCTGCTAAGGATAGTCACCAGATTTTTTAACAAAAACGAATTATGCCGCAATCACGGAGTGACATCCAATTAGGCTGGATTATTCGTCAGCTCTCAGTAAGGAGCCTAATTAAGGTAGATCGAATAAAAGCAGCTCTGCATCTTCTGCTTCATTAATCGTGATTTGTGTTTCGGCTTGAATTTTAAGTGCATCGCCCGTATGCAAGACAGTGCCATTAACAGTCAGTTGTCCCCGTATAAGATGCAAATAAGCAGAACGACCTGCCGCGAGTGTGTGTGTGATTTCTTGTGAAGGTTGAAGTATCGATGCGTAGAGCTTGGCATCTTGATGTATCGTCACTGAGCCCTCTTCACCATCGGGTGAGGCGATTAAGCGTAGCTTGCCTGCTTTAGAAGCCGTGTCGAAATGCTTTTCTTCGTAACTAGGTGGTATGCCTTGCACGGAAGGCTGTATCCAGATTTGTAGAAAATGTACTAGTTTTTCAGCAGAGTGATTAAATTCACTATGCATTACTCCAGTGCCTGCACTCATACGTTGTACATCGCCATAGCGTAGTACTGATCCATTTCCCATACTGTCTTTGTGTGCTAATTCACCATCCAAGACGTATGAAATGATTTCCATATCACGATGACCATGTGTGCCAAAGCCTTTAGCTGGTGTGACTTTATCTTCATTAATCACGAGTAAAGGACCAAATCCCATATGTCTGGGATCATGATAATGACCAAAAGAAAAGGTGTGACGGGAATCTAGCCAGCCAAAATTAGCGATACCTCTATCATCTGCTTTACGTACTTCTATCATGCTCGCCTCTGAAATCAGTTTGTATGGAATGCTATTAAGGGTTATTAAATTAGTTAAACCGCAATTAAACGGTGTAAAAATTTAACTATACCTATGATTTTATAGCATTCCTATGCTGCGTGAAGAAACTGGGAAGCGAACAGGTCATTCGGATTTTCAGATCACTGCAAAGCGATAGATTCAACAGGGTGTTTAATGAAAGCTCACGCAGTATTGTGCTTGTTCTTGTTGCAATTCGAATTTATTGAATGGTCGGCCTTTTGGATAATTCTTGCGTTGCCTTAGAGCGTAGCCTTCTTTATATATATTGATGAGGCTAAATTCATTGCTAGTAAGCGTTTCAATTTTAAAGCGCAACTGAAACATAGTGACTCGAATATTTCTACCATCTTGAGAGCGGCCTGTGATTTTAAAAAGCAGAGCGATATCTTCAAGACTAATCACACTACCAAAATTTCTTAAAAACATTTCAGCTATTACGAGTTCAGTTGGAGTGAGATCAACTTTTCTTTTACCAAAGCACAGTGTTCTTGTGTCTGAGATCAAAGTTAGGATACTCGAAGGTGTTTCTGATTCAGTGCTTTTGCTGCGCCGTAAGCTTGTAAATAATCTTGAAACAAGATCGGATATGTTGAGTGGTTCCATCATCCAATCCGACACTATCTGAGGTAAATCGACCAACTGTAGGCTAGGTGCCTCCGCATGAAAGATAAGTACTATTGGTGCAATGCCAAACGGAAAAGCTGGCGAGGTCTGCATGAATAGAAATTCTCTTTGCTCTAATTTCTTAAGATGATTGATGATACTGATATCAGGTGTATCGATGAGTACTATGGATCTTCCGACTTCACTATTTGCAATATCTTGGACTTCTAAATTTTCACCTAGTGCGACTAATTGCCAGTCAATTCTTTGATCAAAAATTTTTCTCGGAAAGATAGATTGTTGTGCCGCCATTTCTTTTGTTAGACGTTCAAAAAGACGACGTCCCTTTATCTTTAGTGTGATCCTCATACGAAGCCCCCGTTCGTTTAAATTTCTGTTGTGATCAGTCGCCCATTCGTCTCTTTTTTTGTTCTATGGTGGTGGTATGTCTGTAGTATGAATTCAGTCGTTAAGCTACCAAAGCACTGCTCTCTTGTAGTCCTTTAATGTTTTGCCAAAGATTCGGCTTGAGTAAACGAGCTCGCTCTCCCGATGTGTAGACCCTAATCTCCAGATGACATGTCCATGCTTCACTCCCTGCCAGCATGAGTCGATTAGCTAATAGATCTGCTTTAACTGTACGTTCTGGTAACCATGCAATGCCTATGCCGTTTAATGCTAGGGAATGCAGCACACGTGAAGAAGAACTCTGCGCCACCACATTGAATTGAGGATGACTACTAGTAAATCTCACAATGCCATTACAAAGTCTTCCAAAGAATGTGTCTGGTGGATAGCTCAGCACAGGAAGATTGCGAGACTTTGCATCTAGCAATGGATAACGCAACTCACCTGATTCAGTTGGTGCTACGACAGGTACCAAACGATCGCCTCCTAAGAAAATAGAAGGAAACGCTTTGTCTTCGAGTGTCATGGGGGCGAGGGGACTGGAATAAATCATGAGTAAATCACAGCGTGCATTCGATAAGCTGAGTATGCCCTCATAGGTTTCACCTGTGATTAATTCAAATTTCAAACCATTGACGCGGTTATTGAGTTTCAATATCCAGTCTGAGAAAAAATGCGCGGCAAGTGTATGTGAAACAAAAAATTTAGTCCCTGAAAATGCATAATTACGATGCCCTAATGCCATGCGTGTTTCATGCAATTGCTTCACCATTTCCCTTGCAGTATCACGAAATAAATAGCCAGCCATAGTAAGTCTGGGAGGAACGGTGTCACGATCAATTAAAGGTATGCCTACCCATTCTTCTAGTGATCGTATGCGGCGACTAAACGCCGACTGCGTGACATTACGACTCTGCGCTGCCCGAGTGAAGCTAGATAATTCTGAGAGTACAAGGAAGTCTTCTAGCCATTCAATATCCATATAGTCTCCTGTGGGGCGAATAGTTATTAGTAATAAATTTCAATGGATAATGAATTAAATTTCTTTAAGAAAATATTTATGAAATTGTGGAATAGTGAAATTAAGAGTTGGAAATTTTTTAAATATTAATAACGCATACAAATAGCGAATCTAATCAAATTGGTTCCATTCCGATAGTCATTTTGTTGTTTAAAAAAATCATAGCTTTGTTATGTGTCATATGAATTTGTATTTTTGTATGCCATAAACAACGGACTATGCTTTGATTCGGGTTAATAGAATTTTCGATAGCGTTTTAATTGAATTTATTTTAGGAATATTGCTGTTATGTTTTGTATGAGCAACAAAACGAAATCGTTAAAGCCAAGCAAATCTAGGAGCCATTTATAAAATTCTTTGGACGAAAAAAAACCGCCAGATGAACTGGCGGTTTTTAGTGAGACGAAAAACGCAAAGATTAATCAGATGCGTAGATATCGTTATCTTTGGTTTCCTTAACAAACAGAATACCAACAACTGCAGTGATCAACGCGATGATGATGGGATACCACAGGCCATAATAAATATCGCCTTTGTAAGCCACCAAAGCAAATGCTGTAGTTGGGAGCAAGCCACCAAACCAGCCATTACCGATGTGATAAGGCAGTGACATCGATGTATAGCGTATGCGAGTTGGGAACATCTCAACCAGCATTGCAGCGATAGGGCCGTAGACCATCGTTACATAAATCACCAAGATCAATAACAACAGCAAGACCATAGGTTTGTTGATCATTGCAGAATCAGCTTTAGGCGGATAGCCTGCTGTTTTGATCAACTCTTTGAGTTTGCCAGTGAATTCATCTTCTTTCGCTTTAGCTTCATCTTTTGGTAAGCCAGCAGCGCTATAAGATTCCAGAACAGTGTCACCCACTTTAATTACTGCAGGTGTACCAGCTGGCGCTTCTTCATTTTTATAGTTAACCGACATAGAAGCTAGCTTAGCTTTAGCAATGTCACATGAAGAAGTGAATTTCTTCGTGCCAGTAGGATTGAACTGGAATTGACATTCTTTAGGATCAGCTACAACGATCACAGGTGAATTCTTTTGCGCTGCTTCCAAAGCTGGATTGGCATAGTGAGTCAATGCAGTAAAGATAGGGAAGTAGGTTGCAGCTGCCAAAATACAGCCTGCCATGATGATGTTCTTACGACCGATTCTGTCAGACAGCGAACCAAAAATAATGAAGAATGGTGTACCGATGAGCAGAGAAACAGCAATCAGAATATTTGCAGTAGGTCCGTCCACTTTCAGTGTTTGCGTCAAGAAGAACAACGCATAAAACTGACCTGTGTACCAAACTACGGCTTGACCAGCTGTGAGACCAACTAAAGCCAGAATCACAATTTTCAGGTTTTTCCATTGTCCGAACGCTTCGGATAACGGTGCTTTAGAAACTTTGCCTTCGTCTTTCATACGTTGGAAAGCAGGCGATTCATTCATAGACAAACGAATCCAAACTGACACACCCAACAAGAAAATCGAAACCAAGAAAGGAATACGCCAGCCCCAGTCAGCAAATGCTTCTTCACCGATTGCAGTACGGGTTCCTAAAATCACCATCAAAGACAAGAACAAACCTAGTGTTGCAGTGGTTTGAATCCAAGCTGTGAAAGCGCCGCGCTTGTGATCAGGTGCATGCTCAGCAACATAAGTCGCAGCACCACCATATTCACCACCCAATGCAAGGCCTTGCAAAATACGCAGAGCAATCAAGATGATAGGAGCAGTTACGCCTATGCTGGCATAGGTGGGTAATAAGCCGACGATAAATGTCGATCCACCCATAATCAAAATAGTGACTAAGAAGGTGTACTTACGACCGACCATGTCGCCCAAACGACCAAACACGATTGCGCCAAATGGACGAACTAAGAAACCTGCTGCAAATGCCAACAGAGCGAAAATAAATGCGGTATTAGGATCAGCGCCTGCAAAGAACTGCTTCGCAATAATGGCGGCTAATGAACCATATAAATAGAAGTCGTACCATTCGAACACGGTACCTAGGGAAGATGCAAAGATAACTTTGCGTTCTTCCGGCGTGATGACGTGTACCGGAGCCTCAGCTGTGGCCATAATATCTCCTTAATATTTTAATAAGTTTTTATTGGGCAAACGCTCCTTGCCTCAATAGCGCAGAGTGTAGGGAGTGTAACTTACGCGTTCCTTTCTTGGAACTTACAGAAACTTACAGCCCCACCTAGAATTTGCGAACGATCGTGCGGGTAAATATGCTATTCTCATCGGCACTTTTTGGCTCACAACGCTTATAAAGAAATTAGCCAGAATCCACACGCAGCAAAGTATGGTCCTATTAAATTTCATTATTTGGTTTTTCATCAGGAGATCTTCATGACCGATGCAGTCATTGTTTCTACCGCTCGCACCCCATTAGCAAAATCTTGGAAAGGTGCATTTAACATGACGCATGGCGCCTCTTTGGGTGGTCACGCTCTACAAGCTGCCATACAACGTGCAGGCATAGAGGCTGGTGCAGTTGAAGATGTCATCATCGGTTGCGCAAATCCTGAAGGTGCTACTGGTATGAACATAGCGCGTCAAATTGCTTTACGTGCTGGCTGTCCTGTCACCACAGGAGGAATGACGATTAATCGTTTTTGTTCTTCCGGTTTACAAACTATCGCAACAGCAGCACAACGTGTGATTGCAGGTGAAGGTGATATCTACGCAGCAGGTGGTGTGGAATCGATTTCATGCGTACAAAATGAAATGAACATGCACATGATCGGTGATGCATGGTTGAAAGAACACAAGCCAGAAATTTACTGGCCCATGCTACAAACAGCAGAGACAGTCGCTAAACGTTACAACATATCACGTGAGCGTCAAGATCAATACGGCGCACAAAGTCAGCAGCGTGCCTCTGCAGCGCAAGCCGCAGGTAAATTCAATGATGAAATCGCGCCGATGAAAACAACTATGGCCATCGCCGATAAAAACACCGGTCAAATCGTCACCAAAGAAGTCACCGCATCGATAGATGAAGGTATACGTGCCGATACGACCTATGAAGGTGTGTCGCAAATTCGTCCAGCTATGCCAGGTGGTGTCATTGCAGCAGGTAATGCTAGTCAATTTTCTGATGGTGCATCAGTCGCTATCGTGATGAGTGATAAAGCAGCAGCAGCGGCTGGTAAAAAACCTTTAGGCATATTCCGCGGTTTTGCCGTGGCCGGTTGCGAACCAGATGAAATGGGCATAGGTCCAGTATTCGCTATTCCTAAGCTACTTAAAAAAGCTGGTTTAAAAATTGAAGACATCGGTTTATGGGAATTGAATGAAGCCTTTGCTGTGCAGGTTTTATATTGCGCAGACAAACTAGGCATCCCTATGGATAAACTCAACGTCAATGGTGGTGCTATCGCTTTAGGTCATCCTTACGGTGTATCGGGAGCGCGTCTAACTGGACATGCCTTAATTGAAGGTAAACGTCGCGGTGCAAAATATGTGGTTATCACCATGTGTATTGGTGGCGGTCAAGGTGCAGCAGGCTTATTTGAAGTTGTCTAAGCGCTGGCACTGATGCGGGCACGATAATGTCTTCACTCATTTTGTCCAGGCGTGATCTGGACTTTTTACTCTACGAATGGCTGGATGCCTTATCGCTCACGCAGCGAGAGCGTTTTACTGATCACAATCGCGAAACATTTGATGCAGTGCTTGATTTATGTGAGCGCCTCGCTACCGATGTATTCGCAACACACAATAAAAAATCAGATCAACACGAACCTGAATTTGACGGCAACAG
>CANGLD010000092.1 GCA_947454475.1 Oxalobacteraceae bacterium | reverse complement strand
TACGCGCAAGAATAACGCCATTACGATCAACGATGAGTCCACGATTGGGAACGGCAGGCACGACTGAGATACGATTACTTTCTGCGCGTTCTGCATATTCACTATGTCGCACACCTTGCAGCCATAGAAAGCGCAACATCAGCAAACCAAAACAAACGAAAACAACCAGACCCGCTACAGATAAACGTAGCCTGAATAATTGTAGTTCGCGTTCTGTATCTTTAATTTGCGTCATGCTGGCAATTTTGCAGAAGCAAAAGAATCAAGCTGCATAATAGCTATGCTGCTGTTCATTAGATGGGACGCGTTTCATCATGATCGATGGCGCGTCGTTGTGGCGCTAATAATATCCAACACACAGCAGGCCATATCAATGCAGCGACTAAGCTTTGTAAAAAATAACTCCAGCCTGGCTCTTTAGAACTCACTGCAAGTTGGATCAAGATCTGTATCACCTGCATCACAATCAACAGTGGCAGTACATGCAAAGCTTGTGTGGTTGGTTTAAACCATAAAACACGACGATGAATCGTGATCGCAAAATAAGACAACAAGGTATAAGCCAAGGCGTTTTCACCTAACAGTGAAGCGTTATGTACATCCATCACCAAGCCCATGATGAACGCAACACCGATACCTACTTTACGTGGCTGATAAATACTCCAGAACACCAAAGTGAGCGCAACAAAATCAGGCACCCAACCCCATGCGCCCCAAGGCAAAATATTTAAAAATGAAGCGCCGATCAGACTCACCGCTATAAAAGTCGGACTGACAGGCAAAAGGATATTGTCTCTGTCCATCATCATCATGGCGTTTCTTTCTCCTTGCGCGTCGCTTTTTGTTTTAGTTTTTCGGTCTGTACTTCTTCAACCGGAGGAGGCAGGGGCGGCATCGCTTTTGCATCTGTCAGTAAGACTAACAATTGACGATTGCGCGAAACACCTGCAGTAGGCAAACATAAAATGCGCGCAAATGAATCGGCTGTTTTAGTTTCAACTGAAATAACGGTAGCAACAGCTAAGCCTGCAGGATAGACGCCGTCTATACCAGAGGTCATCAGCACGTCGCCTTTTTGAATGTCGGCATTCGATGCCATGAAACGTAATTCGAGTGAGCCTGATTGACCACGACCATAAGCCACACTACGCACACCACTACGCAACACCTGAACAGGAATTGCATGATCTTTATCGGTGAGTAGTGTTACCTCTGAAGTAAAAGGAAATACCCGTGTGACTTGTCCTACTACACCCAAGTCATCAATCACAGGCTGACCTAATTCTATGCCGTTCCGCGCACCTCTATCCATGACTACCTTACGCGAAAATGGATCGCGCGCATCATACAAAATCTCACTCATCACCGTGCGTGATTGTGTTTGTTCGGATGCTGCTAAGAGTTTACGTAGATGTGAATTTTCAGCACGTAACTGCGCACCTTCTTGCAATTGTTGTGCATTACGAATTTGCTGATCCCGCATACGGCGGTTTTCAGTATGTAAGGAATTAAGAGAAGAAAAATAATTGGTAACTGCAAAAAAACCATCACGCGGCATCATGGCAATGGCTTGCAAAGGGTAGAGCGCTACACCGACTGCTTGACGTACCGTTCCTAAAGCGCCTAAGCGTGAGTCAGCCATTAAGAGGCCGACTGCAATAAAGGAGAACAACAACATTTTGGCGCGGGCCGAAGCGCCTTGCTTAAAGAGTGGCGGTGGTGTGTATTCCATCAAATCACTTCAAGCAAAATAATTTAGTGCTAGCCGCGCAAGTCGGACGGCAAGACAATGCGGCGGCTAGTGGCATGGATGTAATCGTCGGCTAGTCTTAATCGTAAGAGAAGAGCGAACCGAGCTTGTCCATACGCTCGAGTGCCATACCAGAACCTCTGACCACACAAGTCAATGGATCTTCAGAAACCAATACAGGCAGACCGGTTTCTTCCATCAACAATCTATCCAGATCGCGCAATAAAGCACCGCCGCCCGTCAGCATCATGCCTTTTTCGGCAATGTCTGCACCTAATTCAGGTGGGGTTTGTTCCAGCGCGTTTTTAACAGCCGAGACGATATTGTTAAGCGGATCGGTCAACGCTTCCAGCACTTCATTGCTGGAAATCGTGAAGGAACGTGGAATACCTTCGGAAAGATTACGGCCTTTGACTTCCATTTCGCGCACTTCCGTACCTGGGAAAGCCGAGCCAATTTGCTTTTTGATGCTCTCGGCAGTTTGCTCACCGATCAGCATGCCGTAGTTACGACGTATGTAATTGACAATAGCTTCGTCAAATTTATCGCCGCCTACACGTACAGAACCCTTATAAACCATACCGCCCAAGGAAATAATGCCCACTTCCGTGGTACCGCCACCAATATCCACCACCATAGAGCCGGTCGCTTCTGAGACTGGCAGGCCAGCACCAATGGCAGCTGCCATAGGCTCTTCAATCAGGAATACCTGAGAAGCACCGGCGCCAAGCGCGGATTCGCGAATAGCACGACGTTCAACTTGGGTAGAGCCGCAAGGCACGCAAATAATGATACGAGGCGAAGGCTTGAAAAGCTTGGTGTCATGCACCATGCGTATGAATTGTTTGAGCATTTGCTCAGTCACTGTGAAGTCAGCAATCACGCCATCTTTCATAGGGCGGATGGCCTCAATATTGCCGTGCACTTTGCCCAGCATGGCCTTAGCTTCTTTACCCACAGCCTGAATATTTTTCTTGGCATTCGGCCCGCCCTGCTGGCGAATTGCCACGACCGAGGGCTCGTCCAGCACAATACCCAGTCCACGCGCATAAATCAGCGTGTTTGCTGTTCCGAGGTCAATGGCCAAGTCATTTGAAAAGTAACTGCGAAGAAATCCAAACATGAATCGTGTCCTTATGCACCGGGTGTCGGCGCGTTATGGCAAGTAAAACTCTGATTTAATCGTAAAAAAAGTGGCGGCAGAGGTTAATGGCACTCAGCCATCAACCCATTATTCTACCTTATAATCTCTGCTAAATTGGCTGATAGAAACGCTAAAAATCGAGTATTCATGCGACTTTCTTTAGCGAAAACTCCCTGCCCCGTTTACTGTTATCGTCATTGTTTACAGTTTTTTTAATCCTCATACGCTGACATCCTCAGCCCCCAGTCTTCATGTCACTCAATCTCACGGATATCGAGCGCCTAGCTAAGCTCGCACAACTCGACCTAACAGCGCAACAATCCTCCGATGCGCTGGACAAACTCAACAGCATTTTTGCTTTGGTCGAACAAATGAAAGCCGTTGATACCACGGGCGTAGAGCCCTTGGCGCATCCCATTGCGGCCTGGCGCAACGACTTAGCATTACGTCTGCGTGAAGATGTAGTAACTGAAACCAATCAACGAGAAGCCTATCAAAAACCTGCGCCTTCGGTACAAGATGGCTTGTACTTGGTGCCCAAAGTGATTGAGTAGCGTGCACTCTTTTTAGCAAGCGCTGGCCTATGCCACTCTGTCATCGATAACGACGTAATTTTTTTCATGCACACCAAAACACTCAAACAGTTATCCAGTCTACTTAAAGACAAAAAAATTTCAGCGACTGAACTTGCGCAGACTTTTCTCAACCGCATTGCGCACAGCGATCTGAATGCGTTCACTAGTGTTGAACCTGAGCTCACACTGGCTCAAGCAAAAGCAGCAGATGCACGCATAGCATCCGGTGAAGCTGGTGATTTAATCGGTGTGCCCATTGCACATAAAGATATTTTCGTTACACGCGGTTGGAAATCAACAGCTGGCTCCAAGATGTTAGCTAACTATCGCAGTCCTTTTGATGCAACAGTTGTAGAACAGTTCCGTAAAGCAGGCATGGTCACACTAGGTAAATTGAATTGTGATGAATTTGCTATGGGTTCAGCCAATGAAAATTCTTTTTTTGGCGCAGTCAAAAATCCTTGGGATAAAACTGCTGTTCCAGGTGGCTCATCGGGTGGATCTGCAGCGGCAGTTGCAGGTGCGTTAGCACCTGCTGCAACGGGTACAGACACCGGTGGCTCTATTCGACAGCCTGCTGCCTTGTGTGGTGTAACTGGCATTAAACCCACCTATGGTCGCGTTTCACGTTTTGGCATGATTGCGTTTGCTTCATCACTTGATCAAGGTGGTCCGATTGCGCATACAGCAGAAGATTGCGCCATGCTACTTAACGCCATGACAGGCTTTGATGAAAAAGATTCGACCAGCATAGAAAGACCCGTTGAAGATTTTTCTAGTCAACTACAAAACAGTATGCAGGGTTTAAAAATTGGCGTGCCTAAAGAATATTTTGGCAAAGGCTTGGCGAGTGATGTAGAAGCCGCAATTCGTGCTGCGCTCCATGAATATGAAAAATGCGGCGCAACACTGGTTGATATTTCACTGCCAAAAACAGAATTATCTATTCCTGTTTATTACGTCATCGCGCCAGCAGAAGCTTCTTCTAATTTATCGCGCTTTGATGGTGTACGTTATGGATATCGCGCACCTGAATACACTGACTTATCGGACATGTATAGGAAAACACGATCACAAGGTTTTGGTGATGAAGTTAAACGTCGTATTTTAGTTGGTGCCTATGTACTCTCACATGGTTATTACGATGCGTATTATTTGCAAGCACAAAAAATTCGTCGTTTAATCGCGCAAGATTTTCAACAAGCCTTCACGCAATGCGATGTCATTATGGGGCCAGTCGCACCCACTGTCGCTTGGGACTTAGGATCAAAAGCAAATGATCCACTTGCTAATTATTTAGCTGATATTTATACCCTATCAACCAGTCTTGCTGGCTTACCTGGTATGTCAATTCCATGTGGCTTTGGACAAGGCGAGAAAAATGCGCAGCGTCCTGTAGGGCTGCAATTAATTGGTAATTATTTTGAAGAAGCGAAATTGTTAGGCATAGCTCATCAATTTCAACTGGCAACGGATTGGCACACACGCCATCCTGCAGGCATCTGAAGAGGACGCACAACATGCAATGGGAAGTCGTCATAGGTTTAGAAACACATGCTCAGCTCACGACTGAATCAAAAATTTTCAGTGGTGCGCCTATTCAATTTGGTGCGGAACCCAATACGCAAGCATGTCCAGTCGATTTAGCTTTACCAGGTGTACTACCAGTCTTAAACAAAGGCGCTGTAGAACGCGCGATTCAATTTGGTTTAGCGATAGGTGCGACGATTGCACCGCAATCTGTCTTTGCACGTAAAAATTATTTTTATCCTGATCTGCCTAAGGGTTATCAAATAAGTCAATTTGAAATTCCAGTTGTTCAAGGTGGCAAAGTTTCTTTTGTGCTTGAAGCGAATGGCAAATCTGAAGTAAAAACTGTGCAACTCACACGCGCGCATCTCGAAGAAGATGCAGGCAAATCTTTGCATGAAGATTATCAAGGCATGACAGGCATAGATTTAAATCGTGCTGGTACACCTTTACTTGAAATCGTCACAGAACCAGATATGCGTAGCGCTGCTGAAGCCGTCGCTTATGCAAAAGCTTTGCACTCACTCGTGGTGTGGTTAGGTGTATGCGATGGGAATATGCAAGAAGGATCATTCCGTTGTGATGCGAATGTGTCTGTACGTCCTGTAGGGCAAAAAGAATATGGCACGCGCTGCGAAATCAAAAATCTGAATTCATTTCGCTTTTTAGAAGAAGCGATTAATTATGAAGTGCGCAGACAAATTGAATTAATTGAAGATGGCGGCAGAATCGTACAAGAAACACGCCTCTATGATCCCGATAAAAAAGAAACACGCTCCATGCGCAGTAAAGAAGATGCCATGGACTACCGTTACTTTCCCGATCCCGATCTACCACCACTCGTGATTGCACAAGAGTGGATAGCGCGTGTTAAAGCTGCGTTACCAGAACTGCCTGCCGCTATGCGTGAACGATTTATTCACGACTATCAATTGTCTGAATACGATGCCATGGTACTGACGCAATCTAAAGACATGGCTACTTATTTCGAAGCAGTCGTAGCAGCTGCAGGAAAAGATCAAGCCAAGCCTGCCGCTAATTGGTTAATGGGTGATGTTGCATCGACACTCAATCGTGAAGGTATGGAAATTTCTCATATACCTGTCAATGCAAAACAATTTGCTTTGCTATTAACGCGTATTACGGATGGCACGATCTCGAATAAAATTGCTAAAGAAGTGTTTGCTGGTATGTGGGAAGCGTCTTCACATACTGATACCTTAGCGGATGAGATTATTGAAGCGAAAGGTTTAAAACAAATTTCTGATAGTGGTGCATTAGAAAAAATCGTAGATGAAGTCTTAGCAGCAAATGCAAAATCCGTAGAAGAATTTAGAGCTGGAAAAGAAAAAGCTTTCAATGCCCTGATAGGTCAGGCAATGAAAGCAAGTAAAGGCAAAGCCAACCCAGCTCAGCTCACTGAGCTGTTAAAGAAAAAACTAGGCTAACTTAATTAAGCCACGCCGTAGCGCTGTCTATATGCAGCTACGGCGTCTTTATATTGCGCTAATTCTGTTTGCGCACCTGGCTCCGATAAGTAGCTGAATAAATCATTCAAGTTGGCGATCGCAATCACTGGTATGCCAAATGATTGTTCCACTTCTTGTACAGCAGAGAGGGCTGACAACGCACCTTCTGCACCACTTTTTTCCATACGATCTAGAGCAATCAGTACTGCACAAGGTTGCGCTCCCTGATCTCGTATCATGTGTACAGATTCACGCACTGATGTGCCCGCTGAAATGACATCATCAATAATGACGACGCGGCCTTCTAATTTCGCGCCCACTATCGTGCCGCCTTCACCATGATCTTTTGCTTCTTTGCGGTTATACGCAAACGGCACATTCTTACCCTTAGCCGCTAAAGCAACCGCAGTAGCTGAAGCCAAGGTGATGCCTTTATAAGCAGGCCCAAACAACATATCAAATTCCACGCCCGCATCCAGCATGGTCTGTGCATAAAATTCTGCTAATTTGCCTAATCGGGCACCATCATTAAATAAGCCTGCATTAAAAAAATACGGCGAGTGACGTCCAGCCTTAGTGACGAAATCACCAAAGCGCAGTACACCGGCTGTGACGGAGAAGGCAATGAATTGCTGACGGAGTGTGCTCACGGTTTAAATAGGAAAGTGGATAAGAAGACGCTATTTTATCGCGCGACTGATCCTGTATGCTGTTGGTCTTGGTAAATAAAGGATGCCATTTATGAAAATAATTTCTGCTAATTTGAACGGCATACGCTCAGCCGCAAAAAAACAATTTTTTGCATGGATGCTAAAACAAGAAGCTGATTACATCTGCGTACAAGAACTCAAAGCGCAGGAAGCCGACATGACGGCAGATTTCTTACAACCACTGGGTTATCACGGCTATTTTCATTATGCTGAGAAAAAAGGTTATTCCGGTACTGGCGTTTACAGTCGCAAGCCTGCTTTAGCACACCAGCTTGGTTTTGGTAATACTGAGTTTGATGCGGAAGGTCGCTATGTACAGTGTGACTACGATGATCTCACTGTGGTCTCTGTGTATTGTCCTTCTGGCTCATCTAGCGATGAAAGACAACAAGCCAAGTTTCGCTTCATGGATGCTTTCTTTCCGCATTTAGCTCAGCTCATTCAATCCGGCAAAGAAGTTGTTATTTGCGGCGACTGGAATGTCGCGCATAAAGAAATTGATTTAAAAAACTGGAAGAGCAATCAAAAAAATTCTGGCTTCTTACCAGAAGAGCGCGCCTGGATGTCACGCATTTTAGATGAGCTAGGCTGGCGTGATGTGTATCGCTCACTGCACCCCGATACGACCGGTGAAGCTTATACATGGTGGAGTAATCGTGGCCAAGCATGGGCTAATAATGTGGGTTGGCGTATTGATTATCAAATTGCGAGTGCAGGCATGAATGCAAAAGCAAAATCAGCTTATGTGTATAAAGATGAACGATTCTCTGATCATTCACCCTTGGTGATTGAATATGCGATTTAAAAATTTATCCAAAAAACCAATAACAGACTGCGATAGAAGCTAATACGCCAGCACAATCTGCAGCTAAAGCACAAGCCACTGCATAGCGTGCGCGTTGTATACCCACTGCGCCAAAATATACAGCTAATACATAAAACGTGGTTTCAGTACTGCCTTGCATGGTTGCGGCTAATAGCGCTGCAAAACTATCGACGCCTTTATTACTCATGGTCTCGATTAATAAAGCGCGTGCAGCACTACCTGAAAATGGTTTCACCATTGCAGTAGGCAATGCATCTACAAAGCGACTATCCCAACCAATTAACTCTACCAACCAACGTATACCATTTAACACACTATCTAAAGCGCCTGAAGCGCGAAACAC
>CANGLD010000091.1 GCA_947454475.1 Oxalobacteraceae bacterium | reverse complement strand
TCACGACTGACTATTTCTTGTTGACCAAACTGATCTGCACCGTGTTCAAGAATGGCTGAAACAAGTAATGGGCGATCCATCATTTTTCCAAATAATGCCATGGGAAATTTTCCTGGTTAAATTGTGAGTTATTGGAATTGCAATGAAATACTGTGACACGACTCTATGCTAACGCAATCTCATCAGAGTCCTATTTCAAGAAAATTAGTAGGCAGGTTAAAGCGAATAAGGCGTAAAGGAGTGAGAAAATTTTGATATTTTTTTTAATCTCTATTAATTCTACCTTCTTGAATTTCCAGAGATAGTAAGTATGTAAGATAGGCGACAATAAAATTACACTAAATTCAACAATTAATTCAATGGTTTCACCAGTCATTTTTTTCTGATAGAAATGAGTGAAAAAATATTGTGGAATAAAAAGTCTACGTATTTTTAATATTGTCAGCTTGTCGCTTAGACAAAATCCATAAGGAATGTATTCCAGTTAGGATCATGATAGGCCAGAGGAATGTGCAGATTAGCATCCACATTAGTCGATTTAAAAAAGTCCCGCCTTCTACTGACTCTTCTATCTCTTTAGGACCTTCGCTAAATAAATGGCGATGTGTATAGGTACGAAGACCAAAGCAAGCACCCAAGAATAAAAACAAAGCAATGTACATATTCAATTCCTACTCCTTAAAAGAACAGCAATGAATGAATGACTAGCAGTTTGATTTAACTATTTACTCAACCTGCTTATTTTGTTGCTCTATTAATGATGCAGATGGTTTGAATATACTATTGGGTGGTGCTTAGCTTCATGCAATGAGGAAAAGTAATACTTGAGTTTTTAGCAGAGTAAAACATGCATGAACAATCTCTACTAAATTGGATGATTCTGCTTTGTATGGGGTCAACTGTGAACAAGATTCAACAGCATTACAAATCAAAATGAAACATCATCACGGCACAAGATGTACTGTTAAGCACACCTTGTTTGCCGTTATCGCAATTACAGATTAATGCTTTTGCATGCGACGGATGTTCTCTTTGTTGAAATGATTAGCAATCATAAAAATTAATGCTATGAACCACATCACTAATAAAATGCTTGAAACCTTCATGCTCTTCTCCTTAAACATTTGATTATTCTTACGCTGCACAACCAAAATCTAGATAATTCAACTGTTGCAATTGCAGCAATTTACTCAAAAAACCTTACTATTATTCCCTATTTTTTCCAACTCTTCCTAAGTCCTAGCATTCTGCTCATCTCACCATCTGGCACTCACTTGTGGAGTTTGTGTATCCAGATTTAATTCTGACCTTGCTGAGCTCTTCTTAATCAATGGCAGCATGATGATAATAGTCGACAACATTAAGATGATTTCTATGCTGTAGACACTCATGTATCCCGAAGCGGAATTTGAAAACATAGCAACCACATCACGAATGATGCCGCCTAATGCAACAGCAATACCGGCAGAGGTTGCTTGCACGGCACCCCAAGCACCAAGCGCAAGACCAGCCTGACCTTCAGGCGCAAGATTCATGGTGGCGGTTAAGGTGCCATGTCCAAACAAACCTGCGCCAAATCCTATCAGTAAGGTACCCAGTCCAAACATCATTCCGGATTCCATGGGTGCAGCAAAAATAACCAGCATGAAAGCAGGAATACCAACCAATGCCCCACTCGCTGCCATACGGAAGGGATCAGCACCACGACTCAATATGCGTGAAGCCAAACCAAATCCAAGTAAACCACCTATAGCAAGCGTTGCTGTTAAAGAGGTGGTATCGCCTACGCTTAAATGTAAAATTTCACCTCCATAGGGTTCGAGCAGCACATCTTCCATCGAGAAGGCCATGGTGCCTAATCCAACCGCAACTAGTCTGCGTATCGCATGACCACCAACCGCAAATGTTTTAAACGACTCACGAAAATCCGATTCGATTTTTTGTGGAATGCTGTTACGACTACGACGTGGTTCTTGTTTCCACAAGGCCGGAACATTCAACAGCAAAGTGATCACTGCCGCTGCTTGTATTACACGTATTAAACGACCAGGACTGAAATCAGCTAATGCAGCACCAAACAGTAAGGCACTGACTATCATTCCTAATAAGAGCATCACATACATTAAGCCTACTACTTTAGGACGCGATTCTGCAGGAGCCAAATCAGTTGCAAGTGCGAGTCCTACTGTTTGCGTGGTGTGTAAGCCAGCACCCACTAAAAGAAAGGCAACTGCAGCGCCTAACTGACCTATCCAAGCTGGCGCATCCTTAGCGCTACCAAGACCTGATAAAACTAACAAAGCAAATGGCATGATAGCCAATCCACCGAACTGCACTAGGGTACCCATCCAAATGTAAGGTACTCTTCTCCAACCTAATGCAGAGCGATGATTATCAGATCGAAAGCCTATCAATGCACGAAATGGTGCAAAGACGAGAGGCATGGAAATCATGATGGCGACTAATGAAGCAGGAACATGTAGCTCAACGATCATCACGCGATTAAGCGTGCCTATCATTAAGACTAAGGCCATGCCTACTGAAACTTGAAATAAAGAGAGACGCAGTAATCGTGAAAGCGGCAAATCCGCTGTTGCCGCATCTGCGAAAGGTAAGAAGCGAGGACCCAGTTGCGTCAAGCTTCGTATAAATTCTTGGCTAAACCGATTCATACATTCATCGATTCCCATGCTAGATGAATTGCTGTTACACGAACATCAGCTAAAAATATAGTTCGGGATCGGTAAGATCCCGAACCATAAGAACAACGTAAAACTATTTGCGTACTTGTTGAACAGTAAGCGAAGCAACTTGCGGCGTAGTCTCGTTAGAGATTGCTGCCACTTTACCTGCGCCACCATTCAAAAAGCCTTTTACCCAGGTTGTATTTATCGTCAGTGCTAAGTGAACGGAAAATGAAGCTACCGCTACTGCACCGATGATGATTGGAATACCAACCGAAGGTTTAACCACACACCAAATTTTTCCATAGATCATTGTGATTTCCCCTATCGATTAGTGAAGCCAAGGTGAATATACGTACGCGAGCAAATGAGCCAAGGCGGCAATCATGCCGAAAATTTGCGTACCTTGAATCAAATGACGGTGTATCTCCTCAGATTCCGCCTCTGTCAGGCCTGTAGGCCAAACTTTATCTTTATCAGACATGGCATCAACTCCTTGAATAACATGCATGTTCGTGCTCATCCCGCACGCGGGCACAGCCTAATCATTTTTTGAGTTACATTTTCAACATCCCATAGTGTAACGCGCACGTTACACTATGGGATGTCAATACATACTGACACTAAACCCGCGTAATGTCAACCAATCCCAAGCTATACAGAGCTAAACTTTGCCTATGAAATTCAATTCCATGGCAATCACAGCAAATACATTATCAATAGGATAAGAATAGAGTGAATAATCGAGCTGGCTAGCCAAGAGACGCAGCATGAAAAACAAGACAAGAAGCGATAAATGATCGCTTAGCAATAGGACGCAAGAAGATAAAGCGTCGGTATTGTAGAAATTATATTTATAACTAAATAATGCAATGTAGCTCAGAAGACAGCATGATCACCGCGCTCAAGCTCTGCTGTACCCGCAATCAACTCTGCATAGTAATCAAACAAAGTTTCTTCGCCAGTAGAAGGCGTAGCAGAAGCATCATAGTCACCCTTCTGTGGATCCCAAACCAACATAGACTCGGTGGCGTAATAGCGTCCTATACGCGCTAATTCCGCTTTATTAGCAAGTGCGGGAATCAAACGTCCTAATGCACTCAATACAAAAATGATGACATCAAGTAGTGCCACCGGAACCTGCTTAAAACGCTCATCTTTCCCTAACAAGGCAAACAGTTTTTCTCCCTGCTCTTTAGGCGTGATGGCAGCACCAGGTCCACCGATAGGTAGAATACGATTATGTCGCTGCTGATCATGCATACAGTCTGCAATGAAATCACCTAAATCAGCATCACTAATCGGTTTACATGCAGTTAATCTTCCATCACCAAATAAAAGAAATGGCTGTCCTTTTTTAACCCGTTCTATTTGACCCGATAAGGATTTGAAAAACGCAGTCGGCCGAACAATTGAGTAAGTTAATCCTGATGCCATTAAGGCTTTTTCAAAAGCGAGCTTGGCATGCTGGAAGGCGAGCAAAGGCTTTTGTACACAAATTGCTGATAGCAAAATAAAGTGTGCAACTCCAGCTTCTTTTGCTGCTTCTAAAACATGCATATGCGCTTGATAATCAATCGCCCAAGCATCTTTAGGCGCACCAGTACGTGAAGCCAAACAAGAGACGAGGACATCAAATTTTTCACCTTTTAAACCCTGCTCATTGATCGATTGTGGATCACTTACATCTCCATAACGAATCGAAGCGCCTTCAAAAAAAGGCTCGGGCTTAGTACTTCTCTTTTTCTCAGAACGATCACGGATAAAACACACGACATCATGGCCTTGTCTTATCAGAGCTTGTACAGTTGCACGACCTATGGTGCCTGTAGCGCCAATAACAAAAACGCGTTTAGATGTATTCATAAATAGTGTTCAAGCAAAAATACCGCAAATAAGACTGTGATAAGGTTCAACTGAAAAATGAACCAGATTTATTATCAAGAACGAGCAACGCTATTTTGCAACCAATGAAAAGATTAATGAAATCTATGATTTATCTACTGCTTGCCGGCATTGTAGCCTGTGTCTATCTGGTATGGACTCCAGACAAAAATGGTGATGAACTTACAGAAAAATATGCACAAGCCCCAAGTCAATTTATAACTATCTCGGGTACACGTTTGCATTATCGCGATAGCGGTAATAAAAATTCACCCACACTGATTTTTTTACACGGATTCGGCTCTAGTTTGCATACTTGGGATGCATGGGCTAGCGCACTAGAACAAGATTATCGTGTTATTCGCTTGGACTTACCGGGCTTTGGACTAAGCGGTGAAAATGAAAAAAATGATTTTTCAGACACGCACGACATTGCCGTCATTCTAGGTTTACTAGACACATTAGAAGTAAACAAAGCGAGCTTTATAGGGAATTCATTGGGTGGAAAACTCGCTTGGCTTATTGCAGCAGCCTACCCCAATCGAGTCGATAAATTAGTCCTTATTTCACCAGATGGATTTGCTAGTGAAGGTTTTGAATACGACAAACCACACCAAGCTTCATGGATGCTGAATGCTATGACACTAGCACTTCCTAAGCCACTATTGAAAATGAGTTTATTACCTGCTTATGCAAATCCGAATAGCTTAAGTTCTACGATGTTAGATCGCTACTATGACTTAATGTGTGCACCCGGTGTGAGAAAAAGTATCGTGGCGCGCTTTAATCAAACTGTGCTTAAAGACCCTAGACCCATACTTAAAACTATTCAGGCCGACACTTTGCTACTGTGGGGAGAAGAGGATGCCATGATACCAATTGCGAATGCGCAGGATTATTTAAAACTGATTCCTAAGGTAAGGCTGGAGGCACTGCCAAAAACAGGACACTTACCACAAGAAGAAAATGTCCAACACTCACTGCATGCATTGCAAAAATTTTTAGATTAATTAGGTATTACTGCTGACTTGTTTAGGCGGCATAAATTGCATAGGCCACGATACTATGCACCATATCGCCATCAGTGCAGCACAAGCCAAAAACAATCCCTGCAAACCTATCGCACGACTAATGACGCCTCCCATTGCACCACCAGCAAAAATACCGAGTGATTGCAGTGTGTTATAGACGCCCAACACAGCACCACGTGAATCAGGTGGTGACATGCGCGAGGCCAAACTAGGCTGACTTGCTTCAAGAATATTAAAGCCACTGAAAAATAAAAATATCAGAAAGCCTAGCATCCAAATATTTTGTTGTCCTTCTGTTTGAAAGACCATAGCAATCAGCACCAACATGACACACACGATAGAACCTAAAAATAATGGTTTAAGCTTACCCTTGCGTTCCATTCTAAACAGCGTCATGCCCATGAATAAAAAGGACAGCAACACTGCTGGTAGATAAACCCAACCATGATCTTTATTACTCACGCCTGCTTGAGAAAGCAGACTAGGTATACCTACCCACATAGCCAGTTGTACTGCATACAAAATAAAAACACCAAAATCGAGTCGCAATAAATCCGATTGCATTAATGTTGTGCGCAACTCAGACAAGGTTTTCTTTTGCACTGTCTTTTCGACCGCGATTTCTTGCGGTGTCCAATACAGAATAATCAGTATGCCTATCAATGCCATCGCAGCACTGATACCAAAAATCCCTTTCAAACCTACATGCGCTGCAAGTAAAGGACCAATAATTAAAGATAGTGCAAACATCAAACCTATACTTGCACCTATTAAGGCCATGCCTTTAATACGCACATGATCACGCGTCTGATCTGCTAACAAAGCTGTCACTGCTGCTGAAATCGCACCACCACCTTGAATAGCACGTCCTAGTGCAAGCCCTGTGACACTGGTGGCACAAGCAGCGATCACACTACCTAAAGCTAATAAAAGTAAACCGAACACAATCACGCGCTTACGCCCAAACTTATCTGCAGCTAATCCAAATGGAATTTGCAACAAGGCTTGTACTAATCCATACATGCCCATCGCTAAACCAACGCTAGAAGGATCATCACCACCTGGATACTGACGTGCTTCCATAATAAAAACGGGCAGCACCATGAAAAGGCCTAGCATACGCATGGAGTAAATCGTTGCGAGCGAGGCGCAAGAACGCTTTTCATTCGAACTTAATGGAGTGTTTTCCGAGTTGGGCATGATGTGGGCTAATGAATAGGTCGAAAGCACCTGCTGCTAATAAGTCGTAAGCAGATGATATTTTTATTTTCGTAATATGGAATGAAAGACGGCGAACGGATAACTATCCACTAATGCGCTGTTAAATGCAAAGTGGAGAGATTACCATGCCAACAGAAAAGCTTATTTGAAACAGTAAAACTGCGACAACATGAAAGACTAATTCAGCCTCACAATGAAAATAAGTTTTTGGCTAATGCAACTGCGCTCACCGCATCGCCAGCAGCACCATCAGCACCAACTTCTTTAAATAAATTGGGTGTGATCGCCAGAATTGGTCCACCAATTAAGATTTTTACATCGCGATTTGCAGAAGAAGTTCTTATCAATCGTATGGTATCGGTCAATGATTCGACATGTGCTTCTGACCCTATCGATAAACCTATCACTTGAAACCAATCTTTTTTAACCGCGGATATGAGCTTCTCTTCAGATGAACCTAATTCCATCCAGACTTGCCATCCCTCGCGCCTAAAAAATTCGGACACCATTAACACACCTAATGTGTGCTGCGATCCGGGTACTGGCGCAAACAACGCTCGCATACCTTCCAGAGGCGATTTACGTTTTTCTTGAAAATCTGATCCTAAACGCATGGTGATTTTTTGCATGCGCAGTAAACCTACAGTGACCTTGGAAAAATCACATAAGTCTTCATCCCATAGATAGCCTAAATGCCTAGCTGCTGGCGCTAATAAACTCAGGAATATCGCTTCTGAGCTTAGTCCTTCTGTCATCAAGCCTTGCACAAACAAGTCGGGCGCATTTTCATCAAGGCCAGTACAAAGGTCTGCAAAACTTGAAATTTCTGTCTCAGTGGGGAGTGCAGTTCTTGCGCCATCCGTTGAATAAAACGGCTCTGCAAATTCATTCGCCGCTAACAGACTGGGAATGATTTGAGTTTCAAGGATTTCCATTAAAGATGCCTGACAGGCGTCTTTGTTGTCATTGCTTTCGGAATAGCGGGAGGATCCTGCTGGGTCGCTAGATCCATCACCTGAGGACATCAACCAATACTTTTTCTTCGGCAGTGCAGAACGCACAGCCGCCATTAAATTAAAGTCCATGAGCTATCTCCCCCTCACTACTCCAACTACCATCGCACGATGTCATTACTTAAATGACATTCTTTTAATTTATTTTTAAATCTTTTTAGTCAGGGAAGAAAGTAACAGAAGTCCTTGGGAATGTAAAAAGAACTTTCGGTGAGATGAAGTTAATCATGAGTTACGCAGTTTTGCATTGACTGCGTAGTATTTCATCCTATCGCTAGGATAGGATGAATCAAGGTGGCTGTTTGCCGTCTGAGGCATGGGGTGTAGGATTTGTTAGCTGTCAAAATAGCAATATAACTGCATGCATAAATAAACAGCTTACTCTTCGAAGACGCCTTCTAAACGATCTTCCAGGTCTTCTTCAGCACGCTTGAGTTGTGCGAGTGTTTCTTCATCAGGTTTCCAGAATTCGCGATTTGAGGCCTCTAGCAAACGGCTAGCTACTCTTGCTGCTGCGGTTGGATTAAGCTTAGCCATGCGTTCACGCATCTCTGGATCCAGCATGAAGGTTTCGGTTAGCTTTTGATATACCCACGGTTGAACCTGCCCAGTGGTGGCAGACCAACCCATGGTGTTGGTGACATGCAGTTCTATTTGACGCACGCCCTCGTAACCATT
>CANGLD010000090.1 GCA_947454475.1 Oxalobacteraceae bacterium | reverse complement strand
ATCTATCATGACACCAAAGCCACCTTTAAAACGTCGTTCAATATTACGTATAGGTGGAGGTTTCACCATATCAAAAAAACGAAATAAAACAAACGCCCAGCATTGCGCACGAAAATTAGCAGGAGAAATCATCACCAACACTAACCAGATTGCAATGATTTCATCCCACACCATGCCGCCATGATCTGCAACACCTAAGTTACGACCTGTGATTTCACAAGCCCAAACGCCAATAATAAAACCACCACCTATGAGCAGTCCCCAAATAAGAGGTGTAAACAATTCAGGCCAATGCGAATTAAGCGCATAAAAACAGAGCCAACCAAAGAGCGTGCCTGCAGTGCCGGGCATGATGCGAGATAAACCACTACCAAAACCTAGGGCAAGGATATGTGCAGGATGCGCCAACATAAATTGTGAAGTTGGCTGCAACACGGTTGTTTGAGGTTGTTCGGCTTGAGTCATGTTGATGCAAAATGATCGTAAGAGTTCAAAGGTATAGCTAAAGCTTCACCGCGTGCATTGAATATTTGTATATTCGGTGTCGCATTGATATGGCCTATACGTGTAACAGGTGTGTTTGATAAGGTAGCTGCATGAAGAACTGCGTCGCGCTTAGTTGGTGGTGCAGTAAAGCAGAGTTCATAATCATCGCCACCATTCAATGCAAACTCATGACACACGTTGGTTGATTGTGTGGATTTCAGTATTGCACCTAAAGGCAAGTCATCAGCTTGTAGTGTCGCTCCTACTTTTGATTGTTTAAGTACATGATGAAGATCACCCAGTAAACCATCTGAAACATCAATCGCTGCATGGGCAATGTTACGTAAAGCTATGCCTAATGCATTGCGAGGTGTGGGTCTGTGTAAATGTAGCGCAGCTTGATTCAGTGAATGCGCTTCTACAGGCAGCTTGCCTTGAAAAGCAGATAAAGCTAAACGTGCATCACCCAATGTGCCACTCACCCAAATATCATCCCCAACTTGGGCATGACTTCTGCGTAATGCTTTGCCCGTTGGGATGTCACCAAAGATGGTAATGGAAATAGTGAGTGGCCCCTTCGTTGTGTCACCACCAATTAAGGCTATGCTGTGTTGATCTGCTAAGGCAAGCAGTCCTGCTGAAAATGCCGACAACCAGTTTTCGTCAATGTTTGGTAAAGCGATTGCTAGCGTGAAGGCAAGGGGCTCTGCGCCCATAGCGGCAAGGTCAGATAAATTAACGGCAAGAGATTTATGTCCCAATGCGTTTGCGTCAGCACCATGAAAAAAATGTCTACCTTCGACCAACATGTCAGTCGAGATAGCAAGTTCATGGCC
Organism: Oxalobacteraceae bacterium; assembly: GCA_947454475.1. Classification (GTDB taxonomy): domain Bacteria; phylum Pseudomonadota; class Gammaproteobacteria; order Burkholderiales; family Burkholderiaceae_D; genus Pernthalerella. The sequence continues at coordinate 7,244 of CANGLD010000090.1, read as the reverse complement.
TGCACGTGGTTGTAGCAGAGCGCAATCATCTCCCACGCCGAGCGTAAGCGCAGGGTTACGCGCAGAGCGAGTGAAATAGCGGGCAATTAAATCGAATTCGGACATCATGCTGAGATTGTACCCAAGGAGTGGCAGCAGCCTACTATGGGCTGTCGAATAGGAGCTGGTCTGCTAAAATCACGCCCTGCCTGTCACACTTAGACATCTCTATAAGTAAACTCTATAAACAGCTATCAGCATAGCGAAGAAAGTCCTTCAGCATGGAATCAGACAAAGTAGATAAACAAGCCCTGCGCCAACAATTACGTCAGGCCGCCCTCGAATATCACGAATTTCCTACACCAGGAAAAATTAGTGTTACCCCAACCAAGCAGTTGACCAATCAGCGCGATTTGGCTCTTGCCTATTCGCCGGGTGTGGCAGCGGCTTGTGAAGAAATTGTGACTGATCCTACCAATGCATTTCGTTACACCGCACGTGGCAATTTAGTCGCGGTGATTACTAACGGTACAGCCGTTCTAGGTTTAGGCAATATTGGACCACTGGCAGCCAAGCCTGTGATGGAAGGTAAGGGCGTACTGTTTAAAAAATTTGCGGGTATTGATGTCTTTGATATTGAAATCAATGAAAACGATCCTGATAAATTGTGCGACATCATTGCAGCATTAGAGCCTACGTTTGGTGGTGTGAATTTAGAAGACATTAAAGCACCAGAATGTTTTTACATTGAACGAAAACTGCGTGATCGCATGAAGATTCCTGTTTTTCATGATGATCAACATGGCACCGCGATTATTGTAGGTGCAGCTATCTTGAATGGTATGAAGGTAGTGGGTAAGCAAATGCAAGACTGTAAGTTGGTTGTATCCGGTGCAGGTGCGGCAGCGCTAGCTTGTTTGGATTTGATTGTAGATCTAGGTTTTCCAATCAAAAATATTACAGTCACAGACTTAGCTGGTGTGGTCTATAAAGGTCGCACTGAATTAATGGACCCAGATAAAGAACGTTTTGCGCAAGCTACCAAAGCCAGAACATTGGCTGAAGTGATACCAGGTGCCGACATTTTCTTAGGTCTCTCTGCAGGTGGTGTTTTAAAACCTGAGATGGTGAAAGCCATGGCACCTAAGCCTTTAGTGCTAGCACTCGCCAATCCCACGCCAGAAATTTTGCCTGAAGAAGTACGTGAAGTAAGAGACGATGCGGTGATTGCGACGGGTCGTTCTGACTATCCCAATCAAGTCAATAATGTTTTATGTTTCCCTTACATATTTCGTGGTGCGCTTGATTGTGGTGCTACGACTATTACGCGTGAGATGGAAATTGCTGCCGTGCGTGCAATTGCAGAGTTGGCGCAAGCAGAGCAATCAGATGTCGTTGCTGCGACTTATGGCGAAACAAACTTATCATTTGGTCCTGACTACCTGATTCCCAAACCTTTTGATCCGCGTTTGATGATGAAGATTGCACCTGCTGTAGCGACTGCAGCTGCACAATCAGGTGTGGCATTACGGCCTATTCAAGACATCGCTGCTTACACAGATAAATTGCAACAATTCGTGTATCACAGTGGTAGTTTCATGAAGCCAGTATTTGATATTGCGAAGAAAGCACCTGCTGCGAAAAAACGTATTGTGTTTGCAGAGGGTGAAGAAGAACGAGTATTACGTGCGGTTCAAGTCGTGTTAGATGAAGGTTTAGCGAAACCGATTTTGATAGGCCGTCCTGCTGTGCTTGAACAACGTATACAACGTTATGGTTTACGTTTGCGTCCTGAGATCGATTTTGATGTCATCAATCCTGAGCGTGATGAACGTTATCGCTCCTATTGGGAAGCCTATTTGGATATGACCAAACGCAAGGGCGTGACTGAGCAATGGGCTAAGTTAGAAATGCGTCGTCGTCACACGTTAATTGGCGCTATGGCGATTCATAAAGGCGATGCAGATGGGATGATATGCGGCACCTTTGGTAGCCCACCTTTGCATTTACATTACATAGATCAGGTACTAGGTAAGCGTAAAGGTGTGAATACTTACGCAGCCATGAATGCTTTGATCTTAGATCATCGTCAGGTTGTGTTGGTGGATACACATATCAATGAAAACCCTACGGCGGAACAACTTGCTGAGATTACTATCATGGCGGCCGATGAAATGCGTCGCTTTGGTTTGCATCCACGCGCAGCATTGCTTTCTCATTCAAACTTTGGTTCTAGTGATAGTGAGTCTGCGCAAAAAATGCGTGCAGCATTAGCACTCATTCGAGAGCGTGCACCGAATCTAGAAATCGATGGTGAAATGCATGGAGATACCGCACTCGATGCGCATCTCTTAAAAGAGCAAATGCCTGATACCACTTTAAAAGGTGATGCAAATTTACTGGTGTTGCCGAATATTGAAGCTGCGAATATCTCTTACAACTTATTGAAAGTCGCTGCGGGTAATGGTGTGGCTATTGGTCCAGTATTACTGGGCTGTGCACGAGCAGTTCATATCCTGACTCCCTCTGCAACTGTAAGACGTATCGTGAATATGACGGCACTCGCGGTAGTGGACGCTGTATCGCAACGTTAGTCTTTATTTGTTCCCAGTTGAGCCGCTAGCTTGATGAGTTAGCGGCTCTTTCATTTCTCGCATCTTTTTTAATTCTGGCAATTTGGCAATGAATGTCAGAGTTCATGGTGCCTGAATTACAATACGGGTGCAGCCAAATGGATTGCTCAAATCCGCTATTTCTAAACACAGCAAATAAAGGCACTAGCTTGAGCGCACCTCCTTTAGTCGTTGATTGTGACGGCACCTTGATATTGACCGATACCTTACATGAAGCGGCATTACGAGCGCTACGTGATAAGCCGTTATCCGTCTTGCAAATTCCCTTTTGGCTGATGAAGGGTAAGGCCTATCTCAAACAAAAATTAACGCATTGTTCTGAATTTGATCCTACTACTTTGCCTTATCACCAACCCTTGATTGCGTGGTTAAAAGAGCAGCAAAAGCTAGGACGTTCTTTAGTGTTATGTACTGCAGCGGATCAAGTAATCGCGCAGGCTATTGCTAAGCATTTAGGAATTTTTAATCAAGTCATCGCCAGTGATGGTGAACATAATTTAGCAGGTCGTCATAAAGCAGCTGCGCTGGTTCAACAGTTTGGTGAAAAAGGTTTTGATTACGTAGGCAATGCGCAGCCTGATCTTCAAGTTTGGCAACATGCACGACGTGCCGTCGTTGTTAATGCATCTGCATCACTGGAACGTGCTGCTGCAGCTTGTTGTGAAGTTGAAAAAATATTCGCTAAGCAAATCATTGGCTTATCAGTGTGGCGTCGTGCGCTAAGACTGCATCAGTGGATGAAAAATTGTTTGTTATTTGTTCCTATACTGGCAGCGCATCAAATTCCAGATGTTATGCGCAGCAGTGATTTACTGATGGCGTTTCTATCATTTAGTTTGTGTGCCTCTGCAGTGTATTTAGCGAACGACTTATTAGATCTCGATAGCGATCGACTGCATCCACGTAAAAAATTTCGACCCTTTGCTTCGGGGCAGTTATCCGTTGTAACTGGCGTGTTATTAGCACCTCTATTTTTAATCGCCTCCATGTGGTTGGGTTTGCAAGTACCAGGTCAATTTTTTGGTTGGCTGTTTTTTTATTTTGTTCTGACTTGTGCTTATTCATTATTACTAAAACGTGTGGTGCTGATTGATTGTTTAACACTCGCTGTTCTTTACACAGTGCGTTTAATAGCAGGTGCATCAGCTGCGTCTATGAGTTTGTCATTTTGGTTGTTAGCCTTTGCAGTGTTTTTATTTTTATCACTGGCATTTGTAAAACGCTATGCAGAATTAGAAATCCAATTATTAAGTGGACAAGAAAAAGCGCATGGTCGTGGTTATCTCACTTCCGATGCTTCATTAGTACAAACTTTAGGTGTGACTGCAGGTTTTTCTGCTGTGTTGGTTTTAGCGCTGTATTTAAATAGCGATGCAGTCGTGAAGTTATATAAAGCACCAGAAATTATTTGGGGTGCAGTGCCTGTGATGTTGTTTTGGATAAGCTGGATGTGGATGCAAGCGCATCGTGGCAAGATGCATGATGATCCCTTGGTCTTTGCTTTAAAAGATAAAGCTAGTCTGTCTGCCGGATTAGTCTTTGCGCTCGTGCTACTCGCTGGAGCGGGAGGATGGCCGTGGTAGCAGTTTCTTCATGGGGACGATTAGGATCATGGCCCCATGAGGTAAAGACATTGCAACGTCATGAACCGCATTTACCGCTATCAGAAAATAAATCTGGTTTAGCTTATGGCATGGGTCGTAGCTATGGTGACGTTTGTTTAAATCCTGAGGGTGTTTTATGGCGCACGACTTCCTTAGATAGATTTATTCATTTCGATCCACAGACGGGTCAATTGCGTTGTGAAGCAGGTGTGTTGTTACGTGATATACAAAATACGTTTACGCCACGTGGTTGGATGTTACCTGTCACACCAGGTACGCAATTTGTGACAGTCGGCGGTGCGATAGCGAATGATGTACATGGAAAAAATCATCATGCAGAAGGATGTTTTGGTGATCATGTATTGCAGTTCACTTTGCAACGTACAGATGGCACAGTGATGGAATGTAGCGCCACTCAGCATCCAGAATGGTTTGCAGCGACTATAGGTGGTTTAGGTCTAACCGGTGTGATTACCCAAGCAAGCTTGCAATTAAAGCGCGTGCAGAGTTCATGGTTAGATGTGGAAACCATTCCCTATGCAAGCTTAGATGAGTTTTTTTCTTTATCAGATAGCTCAGAACAAGATTGGGAATATACAGTTTCATGGATAGATTGTGTCAGTCGTGCTGAGCGCGGTATTTTTATGCGCGCCAATATGTCTGCAACTAACGCATCAGCACCTCAACAAAAACAAGCACGCAGTGTACCGTTTGCGCCTCCAATCTCATTAGTGAACAAACTCACTCTTCAACCTTTTAATGCCTGTTATTTCCATGTAAAGAAAATGCAAGCTGTGCACAGTGTGCAACACATGACGCCTTTCTTTTATCCTCTGGATAATCTCTTACATTGGAATCGCATCTACGGTCCGCGTGGATTTTTTCAGTATCAAAGTGTAGTACCACGCGCAGTGGGTCATGATGCTGTACAAGCGATGTTGAAAGAAATTGCAAAGGCAGGTGAAGGTTCGTTTTTGGCGGTGTTAAAAACTTTTGGCGATCGAGAAGCACGAGGCATGCTGAGTTTTGCGCAAGCTGGTGTCACACTGGCTTTGGATTTTCCTAACAAAGGTGAAGCAAGCTTGCAGCTCTTTACACGTCTCGATGCCATTGTGCGTGAAGCAGGTGGAAGAATTTATGCTGCTAAAGATGCACGCATGCCTCAAGATTTATTTGTTTCCGGCTATCCTAGATTGCAGGAATTTTTAGCATTTCGTGATCCTGGAATAAGTTCTGCACTATCACGTCGTTTGATGGGAGCGTAAGCTGTGCAAATTACAAAAAAACATATCGTCATTGTTGGGGCAACTTCAGGCATTGCTGAACAATGTGCGCGTATTTGGAGTCAAGAGCCTACGCTCTTGCTCACACTCGTAGGCCGCGATAAAGATAAAACACAAGCCTTGGCAGATGATTTAGCTGTACGTAATCCAGCTGCAGAGATCAAGGTAGTAACAACAGATTTTCTGTCGCCTAAAGAAATTGCACACTCAGTAGAAATGATTTGTGCAATAACGCCAGTTGCAATTGCTTTAATAGCACACGGCTCTTTACCCGATCAGCAGCAGTGCCAACAAGACTTGGAATTGAATCAACATACTTTGGAAGTGAATGGCATTTCACCTGTTTTATTTGCTGAAGCATTTGCTACGCAAATGGAAAAAGTACAACAAGGTACCTTAGCGTTAATTGGCTCTGTCGCAGGTGATAGAGGTAGAAAATCTAATTATGTTTATGGTGCAGCGAAAGGCTTAGTGACGCGCTATGCACAAGGCTTACAACATCGCTTTGCACACACTCCAATAAAGGTCGTATTAATTAAACCAGGACCTACTGCGACAGCCATGACAGCGCATTTACCGCAGCGAGGTTTGGCATCAGCAGCTACAGTTGCAGCTGTGATAGTGCAAGGTATAGCGCGAGGTAAACCTGTGATATACGCACCACCGAAATGGGCAGTGATCATGATGATTATTCGTCACTTACCTGCGTTTATATTTAATAAGCTAGATATTTAAATTGTTATCACCGTGAACCTAGATAAAAAAAACCTCAAAATAGTATTACCAGGTGGTGCAGGTCTGGTCGGACAAAATTTAGTTGCCAGATTAAAGGCACGTGGCTATCAACACATCGTTGTATTGGATAAGCACAAGGCGAACAATGCAGTCTTAAAAAAAGTGCAGCCTGATATTACAGTGGAATATGCAGATCTGGCTGAGCAAGGCGCATGGCAACAGCATATTAAAGATGCAGATGTGGTGGTGATGTTGCAGGCACAGATAGGTGGTAATGATTACCAAGATTTTGTTCGCAATAATTTAGATGCGACTCAATGGATACTGCAATCCATTAAAGAGAGTGGACAAGCTAGACTCATACACATTAGCTCTTCTGTTGTTGAATCTGTAGCAGATGATTTTTATACCAACACCAAGAAAGCGCAAGAACGCATGGTGCTGGAGAGTGGAATAGCTTGTCCTATACTGCGACCAACATTGATGTTTGGATGGTTTGATCGCAAGCACTTAGGTTGGCTTGCACGTTTTATGAAAAAAGTACCGGTGTTTCCTATACCTGGCAATGGACGCTATATGCGTCAACCTTTATATGCAGGTGATTTTTGTGAAGTCATTATCAGTTGCATAGAAAATCCAGCGCATAAAGGTTTTTACAATATTTCAGGTCATGAAAAAATTGACTATGTCGACATGATACGTATCATCAAACAGGCAACCCATGCGCCAGCATGGATAGTGCATATCCCTTATAGCGTGTTTTATTCCTTGCTTTGGTTATGGGCTGTGTTTGATAACAATCCTCCTTTCACCACGCAACAGTTGGTTGCCTTGTGTGCTAAAGATGAATTCGAAGTCATGGACTGGCCAACAGTATTTGCTTGGCCCTATACGCCATTCAAACAAGCTGTGGAGGAAACCTTTAATGATCCACAATATAGTCAAGTAGTGTTGGAGTTTTAAATGCAAGGTAAACGCATAGCAGTGTTAGGTGCAGGGCCTATGGGTTT
>CANGLD010000089.1 GCA_947454475.1 Oxalobacteraceae bacterium | reverse complement strand
CTCTGACTTAGAACTAGGTTTCTATAACCCAAAATTAAAAAACTCCACAATTGAATTACTAATAAAACCAAGTTTCATGATTTTATAAGTAGTGAATAAAAATTTAGAAGCAAACATAAAAAAAGGCTGCACAAACGTGCAGCCTTTTTTGTTTTTAATTCAAGCTTCGCTTACCAGCGCATCCCGTATGATGCCGAAGAACTTGTTAGTACTTAGTTCTTTGATTGATCTACCATCTTATTCTTGGCGATCCAAGTGCACGTAAGGACGTAAAAAAAGCTGCACCTGCGTGCAGCTTTTAGTCCGAGCGCGGGGTGCGCTTACCAGCGCATCCCGTATGATGCCGAATAAAACAAAAATTAGTTTTTCGATTGATCAACCATTTTGTTTTTAGCTATCCAAGGCATCATTCCCCTCAATTTCGCGCCTACGACTTCGATCTGATGTTCTGCATTCAGACGACGACGTGAAATCAATGTCGGTGCACCGGCTTTGTTTTCTAAGATGAAGCTCTTAGCGTATTCACCGGTTTGTATGTCTTTCAAACACTGACGCATGGCGTTCTTGGTGTCTTCAGTCACGATACGTGGGCCGGTGACATATTCACCGTACTCCGCATTGTTAGAGATGGAGTAGTTCATGTTAGCGATACCGCCTTCATAAATCAGATCCACGATGAGTTTGAGTTCATGCAAGCATTCAAAGTAAGCCATCTCTGGTGCATAGCCTGCTTCGACTAAGGTTTCATAACCAGCTTTGATCAATTCAACGGTGCCACCACACAGCACTGCTTGTTCACCAAACAAATCGGTCTCTGTCTCTTCACGGAAGTTGGTTTCGATGATGCCAGCACGACCACCGCCATTTGCCATTGCATAAGACAATGCGATGTCACGAGCATGACCTGATTTGTCTTGATAGATCGCGACTAAATGCGGAACACCACCACCTTGAGTGTAGGTTGCACGCACTGTGTGGCCAGGTGCTTTCGGTGCAATCATGATGACGTCGAGATCAGCACGTGGCACGACTTGACCGTAATGCACATTAAAGCCATGTGCAAAGGCGAGTACAGCACCTTGTTTAGCATGCGGTGCTACGTTGTCGTGATAAACCTGCGCGATGTTTTCATCTGGCAGCAAAATCATGATGACATCAGCCGCTTTCACTGCATCATTCACTTCCGCTACTTTCAGGCCAGCTTTTTCAACCTTAGCCCATGAAGAACCACCTTTACGCAAACCTACGGTCACTTTACAACCTGAATCACTCAGGTTTTGTGCATGTGCATGTCCTTGTGAACCGTAACCGATGATGGCGACGTTTTTGCCTTTGATGAGGGAGAGGTCGCAATCTTTGTCGTAAAAAACTTTCATGATTTTCCTAACTAAATAAAAATTGTCTAAGTTGTTGAGTGAATTAAACCTTGAGAATACGCTCACCACGCCCTATGCCCGATCCACCAGTGCGGACGGTTTCGAGTATGGATGCACGGTCGATGGCATCAATGAACGCATCAAGCTTAGATTTATTACCTGTGAGCTCAATGGTATAGGTCTTATCAGTGACATCGATGATGCGACCACGGAATATATCCGTAGTACGCTTCATTTCTTCGCGCTCTTTACCTACTGCACGTACTTTGATCAACATGAGTTCACGTTCTATAAACGCGCCTTCAGTTAGATCAACTACCTTGACGACTTCGATCAAACGATTCAAATGCTTAGTGATTTGTTCAACCACATCATCTGAACCTGAAGTCACGATCGTCATACGTGACAGTGTTGCATCTTCAGTTGGTGCAACGGTTAGAGTTTCAATGTTATAACCACGCGCAGAAAATAATCCCACTACACGTGACAAAGCACCGGCTTCATTTTCTAGTAAGGCAGAAATAATATGGCGCATGTTATAGATCCTCCGAACCAAGCAGCATCTCAGTCAGACCCTTACCTGCTTTCACCATAGGCCAAACGTTTTCATCACGATCGGTGATGAAATTCATGAAGACAAGTTTGTCTTTCATTGCGAAGGCTTCTTTGAGTGATGATTCCACATCACCTGGTTTAGTAATGGTCATTCCTACATGGCCAAATGACTCTGCTAATTTATCGAAATCAGGTAAAGAATCCATGTAGGACTCTGAATAGCGTTTGTCATAATCAATCTGCTGCCACTGACGCACCATGCCTAGATAACGATTGTTGAGCAAAATGATTTTTGGTGTCAGATGATATTGCTTACAAGTTGCGAGCTCTTGTATACACATCTGAATTGAAGCTTCACCCGTCACGCAAGCGACCGTTGCATCGGGATGTGCCATTTGTACACCCATTGCATAAGGCAAGCCCACACCCATGGTACCTAGTCCACCAGAGTTGATCCAACGACGTGGCTTATCAAATCCGTAGTACTGCGCAGCCCACATTTGATGTTGACCAACGTCTGAAGTAATGAAAGCATCACCTTTAGTGACTTCCCACAGTTTTTGTACGACTGACTGTGGCTTGATGACTTCTGTTGACGTTGGATATTTCAAACATTCTTTTTTACGCCACTCATTGACTTGCTTCCACCATGCACTGATCGCAGTAGCATTTGGCTTAGTTTCAGCAGCATCGAGTTGAGACAAAATTTCGTTCAATACTTCTTTGACATTTCCAACAATAGGAATATCAACTTTCACACGTTTTGAAATGGAAGAAGGATCAATATCAATATGAATGATTTTGCGTGGATTGGTTGCGAAATGTTTAGGATTGCCAATCACACGATCATCAAAGCGCGCACCAATCGCAATCAGCACATCGCAGTGTTGCATTGCCATGTTAGCTTCATAGGTGCCATGCATACCTGGCATACCAACAAAATGCTCACTGGTTGAACGATACGCACCCAGACCCATCAAGGTATTGGTACAGGGGTAGCCCAGTCTATCGACTAATTTGTTTAATTCAGGTGAGGCATCCGACAAAATCACACCGCCACCGGTGTAAATCATAGGACGCTCAGCAGTCAGTAATAACTGCACTGCTTTTCTGATTTGACCAGCATGACCTTTTTCAACAGGCTTATAAGAACGCATTTCGAGTTCTTGCGGATACTCGTAAGCAGTTTTATGAATCGTGATGTCTTTAGGTATATCGACTAACACCGGACCTGGACGGCCAGTGGTCGCTATATAAAAAGCTTTTTTCATGGTCATGGCCAAGTCTTTTACATCCTTGACCAAGAAATTATGTTTTACGCAAGGACGAGTAATACCTACGGTATCGCATTCTTGGAATGCATCTTGTCCTATTGCATGCGATGGCACTTGACCTGAAATCACCACCATAGGAATAGAATCCATATAGGCAGTAGCCAGACCTGTCACCGCATTGGTTACACCAGGACCTGAGGTCACGAGTGCTACACCAATTTTGTTTGAACAACGTGAATAAGCATCAGCAGCATGAATTGCAGCTTGCTCATGACGAACGAGTATGTGCTGAAATTTATTCTGCTTAAAAATCTCGTCGTAAATATAAAGAACAGCGCCACCGGGATAGCCGAACACATGTTCGACGCCCTCTTCGGCTAGACAGCGCACAAGAATTTCTGCGCCAGTGATTTCTTGACTCATACAACTTCCTTTCAAGGTCCATGGGAGATTGATCGGATGCTCTCTCCTATTAGAATCGGCAGTTGTTTTATCCTCGGACATTCCTTTTTTGTGCGGTCACGCTAGTCCGTTATACATACCCAGATGTATTTCAAACTAACGCTAAGCGCGACTCGTGCAGCCTGAGGGCGTAAAACAACAAAAGATTCTTCACGCTTGTGGCGTGGGTTAGAGCAAACAACTTTCAAAATGAAAGAGCCTTGTCGCACAAGCAGCGTCTTGCGCCACCCGTGGCAAGGCACAGGATTCCCCTGTGGATGACAGGGGATCGATACGTTACTGCGTTGCAGCAAGGCGGTCAAGTCCAATCTGGGGAAAATCGTTTGAAATCAAGGATTTTCATGCATGAGATCGCGCATAAATCTAAGATGCTCGAGCTTGTTATCAACTTTGAAACCTCCCGCAAGTTTCGCACGACCTACAGAGTCTGGCGACACACCAATAGGCAAACACACTCACGCTGTAGTCGCCTCCACACTCCCTTCTTCATTACAGCCTTACAATGACGTTTCATTTAATTTAATTTGCGCTCACGTCTTGAACTCTGCTCCTACCCAACCCGCTGTTACTTCAATCGCATCACCATCACTACGCGTTCGCTTAGCTTATATGGTGTATGAAGCCATGCTGTTATTTGGCGTGTTATTCATTGCCACTTGGTTGTTCTCCACCCTACTTCAACAACGTCATGCGCTATATATGCGCACACCGTTAATCATCTGGTTATTTACGGTGTTGGGACTGTACTTCATGTGGTTTTGGACGCATGGCGGTCAAACTCTGGCCATGAAAACATGGCGATTGCAACTCACGACAGTGAATGGTGATGCACTTAACTTGCGCCGTGCTTTGCTACGTTATGTATTAATGTGGTTGTGGTTTGTACCAGGATTAGCGCTGGCTTCTTTATTTCACGCACAAGGCTGGATGTTAGTGATATTACCGACTCTGAATTTCATCTTGTGGGCAGCCGCTATTTTTCTGCACACCGATAGGCAATACCTGCATGACCGATGGGCTGATACGCGCTTAGTGCAGCTAGAAAAAATAGCCACACCATCAACTACAGCACCAACTGAACCCACAGCATGATTGCGAGCTTCACACAATTTATGTTGTTTATACAGTTGATCAGTATCGCTATGCTGACTATCTGGATAATGGCACTAGGTTGGTGTGAACAGACTCTGCTTGCCATCTTGATTAGCGCTGTTTTAACTTCTGTTCCGCGCACTTATATCATCATCAATAATTTTTTTACTGCTTGTGTATTCGATGCACGACGCACAGATGGTAAAAAATATCATCGCTGGCAATTACTGCTACTGATGCTGCAAGAATTTTTTTGGAGTAGCGTGTGTTGGTACTGGACTTTTCCATTTGCAAGCTTAGCTTTGCGTATCAACTCTCAGCATCAAGGCTTACCTGTATTACTTATACACGGCTATGGCTGTAACAGTGGTTATTGGAGCAAACTCAGTCGTTTGCTACAAAAACAAAATATTACACATAGCGCGATTAATTGCGAACCGGTGTTAGCGGGCATAGATGATTATGCAGTTCTCATAGAGAACGCCATCACAACGCTCTGTCAACACACAGGTCAGTCGCAAGTGATTATTCTCGGTCACAGCATGGGGGGATTATCTGCTCGAGCTTATATGCGACGCTATGGTGAAGAGAAAATTGCTCGCGTCATCACGCTAGGCACACCACATCATGGCAGTAAGTTAGCTTCAGCAGCATGGGGATTGAATGCGCAACAAATGCGTTGGACAGAACATGAACAAGCGAGCAACTGGTTAAAAACACTGAGTGCTGCAGAATCACCTTCTACACGTGCTCGCATCGTGTCGATTTATTCACGGCATGACAATATTGTGTTTCCACAGCAGTCATCGCATTTACCGCATGCACGCAATATAGAAATCGAGTTAGTTGGCCATGTCGCCTTGGCCTTTGCTAAACAATCAGTGCGAATTGTGATGCAAGAGATTACTGCAGCCCGCGAAAACAAGTTGATATCAGAAACTCGATAACTTGTTCATCGTTGTATTGTCCTGATGATCTCAAATAATCTAAAGTAGGATCACATGAACGTGCATAGATAGTAAATAAGACGACATCGACTGGCAGATCTTGACGAATCACCCCTTCGGTTCTGGCTTTTTCTATCAAGCCTGCCATGTGTTCATTTAAATCTAATAAGCGATTCAGATAACGATTGTTATTCAACAATGCATCGCGCAAGCTCGTGTTTTCATTTGGTAGTGTGGGCAATCCACCTTTAATACGAATGTCTAAAGCCCATTTCAACACACTTTTTAATTGTTCTATTGCTGCTTGCTGAGGATTGAGATCACGCACAAAAGCCAAAGTGTTTTCTAACAATCTGACCATAGCAGCGGCTGCTAGCGCTTCTTTGGATGGAAAGTGTTTATATAAACTCGCTTTAGCGATGCCAACTTCAGCTGCTACCTCATCCATAGTCATGAGGTCATAACCTTTTTGAGCAAGCAAGGCATTGGTTGCATCAATAATGGCATTTTCACGCACAATCAATTGTTGCTGCTTAAATGACAATTTAGGCTCTTTACTCATTGGTTACTTTTTAGGCTAATCGGTTGGCGACACGCGATTATAAGCTAGCGCTCAAAATTCAGCTTCTTGTCTGTTTATCAATAAATAGCTTAATCAGTTCTCCACTGATTTCCCTAATTAGGATTAATGACATCCTCTTCGCATCACTCCCACATATTTACAAAGCCTTAGTCATCCATTCGGCTTAAATTTATTTTATTGCTTTAACAGCAATATAAAATTTTGAGCGCTTTTTTATATAAATCCTAACAACATCTTATTGACGAAGTTAACTTATAGGTTAATACTTTGAGAGTCAAAATACTGGCGGAAAATCGATTCCATATAGTGGCCATCATGAAAGGTAATGCTTGTCCAGTCGAGGATTTCATCTCCTTTGGAGAATTCACTACTAAGGCAAACCGAGTGGGCTTGCTCAACATGTTAGAAGATACCGCCAAAAATGGATTAGAAAACATACCTGCAGCATGGACACATGAAGCAAACAAAAAACAAAAAATCTATGAATTCATTAAAGGACGACTAAGGCTGTATTTTTTTAAAGGTCACGAGGAGCAAATTGTAGTGTGCACTTCGGGTCAACTTAAAAAAACTGATAAAGCAAATAAAGCAGTCATTGAAGAAGCTGCAAGATATCGTAAAGAATATTTTGAAGCCATTAACAAAGATACATTACAGGTGATGAGAAATGAAACTTAGTCAATCACTACACAACTTCAAAGAAGAAGCTCAGAAACTTGATACCTACTGGGTTGAAAAGGCCAAACTTGATTTTGCAAAGGCACTTGAGCAAAGAAGAAAATATAATCAGATTCAATATTCAGTAATCGCTAATAAACTTTCTACTAGTGCTGCCTATATCAGCAAAGTATTTCGTGGAGATACTAACTTGACGATAGAATCGATGGTCAAGCTAGCGCGGGCAACTGGAGGGAGAATTGAAATCAATATAGTCGATGAAGATGGATCGACTAGGTTAACAGTAAATCAATCGCCCAAACCTAAAGTAAAAATTAATAAGCAAACCAGCTTGAGCACTTCCACACAAGATCATGACTAAAAAAACTCTACAAAGTCTATGTGTTTATTGCGGCTCTTCCGCAGGACATGATCCCATCTATGCGGAAGCTGCTAGTCAACTTGCACACTGCCTAGTACAAAATCAAATTGCTTTAGTCTATGGTGGTGGACACGTGGGCTTGATGGGGAAAATCGCAGACGCTGTGCTCGCACTAGGCGGTCATGTGACTGGCGTGATTCCTAAAGCATTAATGGAAACAGAAGTAGGTCATCATCATTTAACAGAACTCATCATCGTCGATGATATGCATGCTCGCAAAGCCAAGATGGCTGAACTATCGGATGGGTTTATTGCTATGCCAGGTGGCATAGGAACTTTAGAAGAATTATTTGAAGTCTTAACTTGGGCTCAATTAGGTTTTCATGAAAAACCTATAGGCTTGTTCAACACCGCGGATTTTTATAATGGCTTAATCGATTTTCTTCAACATCAGGTAAAACAAGGATTTTTGCGAGCCGAACATGCAGAGTTATTGCTTATGGATGCAGATGCAAATCAGCTCATTAGTAAGCTGCAGAATTTTGAAATGCCAGCTGGAGTGAGTTGGCTCAGCAGACAAGCTGCACGTACATTAGGACCTTAAGAGTATTTATTTTTTTGCAGGGCTCACAGCGTCTAATGCTTGAGCAAAGTCTTGTAATAAATCTTCTGTTTCTTCAATACCGGTTGAGACTCGAATCAATGATTCTGCAATGCCCATACTCGCGCGACGCTCTGCGCCCATTTCATGATAAATCGTATGTGCAACGGGAATGATGAGTGTGCGTGTATCACCCAGATTGCTAGAAGGAATAGCAAGCTGCAAATGATTGATGTAATCAAAACAATCTAATCCTGCTTTTAATTCAAAACTAAATAAGCCGCCATATGTTTTGAATAGTTTGCTCGCTAATGCATGCTGAGGATGTTGAGCTAAACCGGGATAATACACAGCAGCCACACGCGCATCTTGTGCCAACATGCTTGCTAAAGCGAGCGCACTGGCTGATTGTCTTTCTAAACGCAATGCGATGGTTTCAGCACCAACGGCAAGATGATGCGCTGCTTCAGGACCTAACGATGCACCAAAATCACGTAAGGCTTTAGCACGCAATTGCGCCATGCCCCACTGCTTGGTTTCAAAGCGTTTATAGGTTTCTGCAATATTGGGATAACGACTCCAATCATACAAACCTGTATCAGTCAGACTGCCACCCAAAGCATTACCATGCCCGCCTATGAATTTAGTTAATGCATTAATGACGATGCTCGCCCCTACTGCTTTAGGGCGGAATAAATAGGG
>CANGLD010000088.1 GCA_947454475.1 Oxalobacteraceae bacterium | reverse complement strand
GGTTTGTTTTTAGGGACCATTTATTGCTATGTCGACTATGCAATCGGTCTTCGAGAACAAATTCGTTTACAACGAAATGCGGCAAGTTCACCGGCTTAATGTTTATTTAGATTTCGCTAGCCTAAGTAAATGTCAATTTAGGCTAGCTGTTAGTGAATTATTTTTTACTGTCCTTATTATTTTGAATAGCGAGCTCACGCGCTTGCATCATGGACTGAAGTAATTCAGCCGTTAATGTCAGCTTAATGCCTTTGCTTAGCATTTTTTGCGCATCGCCTTCTTCAATCGAGCAAGCCATTTCTCTGCAATTTGTTATTTGCTGTCCGATTTGTAAAAGACGCGTTCTGACTGAACGTTCAGCTTGTGAAGCGGAGGACTGAGAAATGGTGGCAAGTCTGGTCACATTACTTTGATAGCTAGGTGGAGTTTCTTCTTGCGCATAACTAGACTGTAAAGACGTTTGCATTCCAATTCCGTAATGTGACATATGCGCTTGCTCCTTAAATCTGACAACTCAATGAGGAGACAGAGAGCAAAAAACATACCACTGACTTAAAACCTAGGTTTTATCTTACGAGGAATTTTGAAACGGCAAAGGCATTCCGGCTATGTATGCCGGCAAATTTTGATGTGGTCAGAGATTGCCGTTTGCCGTTGAGTACGTAGAAAAAAATAGTGAGTGATTTTTTTTACTGTTGGTTTATTCCACTGTAACTGACTTTGCAAGATTGCGCGGTTTATCAACATCCGTTCCACGTGCAAGCGCTGTGTGATAAGCAAGTAACTGTAGTGGTAGTACATGCAAGATAGGAGATAACTGTCCGTAATGTTCTGGTAAACGAATCACATGCAATCCTTCGCTAGAGGTGATGTGTGAATCTGCATCAGCAAAAACATATAACTGTCCACCACGTGCACGTACTTCTTGCATGTTGGATTTCAGTTTTTCTATTAGCGTGTCATTTGGTGCAACTGTCACAACAGGCATTTCTTCTGTGACGAGTGCAAGTGGTCCATGCTTGAGTTCACCTGCTGGGTAGGCTTCAGCATGAATATAAGAAATTTCTTTTAGCTTGAGTGCGCCTTCAAGTGCAATAGGGTAATGCAAACCTCTTCCTAAGAAGAGTGCATTTTCTTTGCGAGCAAAGGCATCAGCCCATGCAATGATTTGTGGTTCTAATGCTAAGACGCTAGTGAGTGCAGCAGGTAAGTGACGTAGTTGTTTGAGTTGCGATGCTTCTTGTTCCGCATTTAAACGCCCACGCAGTTTTGCTAGTGTTAGTGTTAACAAATACAGAGCTGCGAGTTGTGTTGTGAAAGCCTTAGTGGACGCAACACCAATCTCAACACCAGCGCGCGTTAAATACGAGAGTTCGGTTTCACGCACCATTGCAGAAGTGGCGACGTTGCAAATAGCAAGCGTGTGTTTATGACCTAGTTGTTTTGCGTACTGCAGTGCAGCCATGGTGTCAGCAGTTTCACCTGACTGTGAAATCACGATGACTAATGCGTTAGGATTAATCGCAGGTTCGCGATAACGATATTCACTTGCGATTTCTACATTCGTAGGCAAGCCAGCGATACTCTCTAACCAGTAACGTGCAGTCATGCCTGAGTAATAGCTGGTGCCACAGGCAAGAATTTGTATGGCATCGATTTGACTCAATACTTTACCCGCTTCTTTGCCAAATAAATCGGGTGTGAAGCTGAGTACGCCTTCGAGTGTGTCGCTAATAGCGCGTGGTTGCTCGAAGATTTCTTTTTGCATGTAATGGCGATAAGGGCCAAGATCAATCGCGCCAGAATAGGCTTGAACAGTTTGTGCTTGTCGCGTTACGAGCTTGTCGTTAAGGTCGCTGATGATGACAGCTTGTAGGCCTACATCGGCGATATCGCCTTCTTCTAAATAAATGATTTGATCGGTAGTGCCGGCTAATGCCATGGCATCGGATGCGAGGAAATTTTCGCCTTGTCCTAATCCGACTACGAGTGGGCAACCACGACGTGCTCCCACTACGCGTTCTGGTTCATCTTTACAAAATACAGCAATCGCAAAAGCACCATGCAGACGTTTGACTGCAGTTTTAACGGTGGCTAATAAATCACCGTTATATAAATGATTGATGAGATGGGCAACGGCTTCAGTGTCGGTTTGGGATTCAAACACATAGCCTAGCTGCATGAGTTCAGCACGTATTTCTTCATAGTTTTCTATGATGCCGTTGTGGACTAAAGCAATACGTTGTTCACCATCTTTGCTAGAGAAATGGGGGTGGGCATTGTTAGTCGCTGGTGCGCCATGTGTCGCCCAACGAGTATGTGCAATGCCAGTGTGACCAGTGAAATGTGTTTCGGCGACTTGTGTTTCTAGTTCAGCTACGCGTGCCACACTGCGTGAGCGTTTTAATCCTTGATGATGGACTGCTACGCCACATGAATCATAGCCACGATATTCAAGGCGTTTTAATCCTTCAAGCAGGACGGGAACAATATTACGATGCGCTACAGCGCCGACGATGCCGCACATGAGGAATCCTATTTTTTCTGTTTAACTGGACGTTGCCAGTCTGCGATGCTGAGTTGTTTGCTGCGTGACACTGTCAAACTATTTGCTGGTGCATCTTTGGTTAAGGTGGTGCCTGCGCCTAGTGTGGCACCTTTGCCTACAGTGACAGGGGCAACGAGCTGACTATCACTACCTATGAAGGCGTCATCTTCAATAATAGTGCGATGTTTATTGGCACCATCATAGTTACAAGTAATGGTTCCAGCGCCTATGTTAACGCGCTCACCCACTGTGGCATCACCTACATAAGCAAGATGATTGGCTTTGCTCTTGCTGCCGAACTGACTATTTTTCACTTCTACAAAATTACCGATATGGACGTGATCAGCGAGTGTGGTTCCGGGACGTAGTCGTGCGTAAGGTCCAATTTCAGCTGCGGCACCAATCACACTATCTTCTATATGACAAAAAGCTTTAATTAGTGCGCCTTTGGCTATGCGGGTGTTTTTTATGACGCAGTGTGCACTGATAGTAACGCCATCTTCTAATTCAACTTTTCCTTCAAATACACAACCTACGTCTATCACCACATCACGACCGCACAGTAATTCACCACGCACATCCAGTCGTGCGGGATCCATCAGTGTCACACCTTGTTCTAATAAGGCATGGGCAATGTTATGTTGATGTATGCGTTCTAATTCAGCTAACTGTACTTTGCTATTCACACCTAAGGTCTCCCAATCATGAGCAGGCTGTGATGAAGTCACGGTTACGCCATCTGCAACCGCACTCGCGATGATGTCAGTGAGGTAGTACTCGCCTTGTGCATTATTGTTGGATAGTTTGGCAAGCCAGCGTTTGAGATGCGTGGTGGGGGCGATAACGATGCCGGTGTTGACTTCATGAATCAGCCTTTCGGTGTCGTTGGCATCTTTTTGTTCAACAATGCGCACAATTTTATTTTGCTCGCGCACGATACGACCGTAGCCGGTAGGGTCATCCAGATCAACGGTGAGTACAGCAAGTTTATCTTTGCCTGCAGCGGCGACTAATTTTTGTAAAGTTGCAGAGGTGGTGAGCGGTACATCACCATACAGCACCAGTGTGGGTTGTGAGTCATCCAGAAAGGGCAGGGCTTGTGCGACAGCGTGCCCTGTTCCTAGTTGAGGTTCTTGGAGTGCGAAATGAAGATCATCTGCGGCTAGTTGTTGGGGTACGAGATCACCGCCATGGCCATATACAACACAGCATCGCTGTGGCGATAGGCTTCTTGCTGTGTCAATCACATGCAAGAGTAAGGGTTTGCCAGCTAAAGCATGCAAGACCTTAGGTAGGTCGGATTGCATGCGCTTTCCCATGCCGGCAGCGAGGATAACAACGTTCATAGGCAGATATGTATTTGATTCAAAATTTTAGCACGCAGCTTAGCTATTGCTCTCTGTGCGCTTGCTCGTTTGTTATGTGGCTTCGAATAGTTTTGGTGGTGTGTATATTTACTTATGGCTGTGACTATGCAGCTTGATCACCGAGGGTTCGTTGATGTTGCTTGCGCAGGGCTCTTCATCAAAAGCGATATCACCATCAGCGATGGGCGTTCCTGTGACTGCTAAGTTTGCAAAATCAAACTGACTGCGATCCATTAAGTGGCTGGGCACGACGGTTGATAGCGACGAAAAAATATTGTCTACGCGTCCAGGAAATTTTTTCTCCCATTCGCGCAACATGCCCTTGATTTGTTTGCGTTGTAGATTTTCTTGACTACCGCATAGATCACAAGGAATGATAGGGAAGTGTTTAACTGCAGCATAGCGTTCAGTATCTTCTTCACTGACATAAGCCAGTGGTCGTATCACGATATGTTTGCCGTCATCGGATTGCAGTTTTGCAGGCATGCCTTTGAGTTTGCTACCGAAAAACATATTCAGGAAAAAAGTTTCCATGATGTCGTCGCGATGATGGCCGAGCGCGATTTTCGTTGCACCTAATTCATCTGCAACACGATACAAAATACCTCTTCTCAATCGTGAGCAGAGTGAACAAGTTGTTTTACCTTCGGGTATAACGCGTTTAACGATGCTGTAGGTATCTTGATTTTCTATATGAAAAGGGATACCTAGTTTGCTTAAATAATCAGGCAACACATGCGCAGGAAAATTCGGTTGTTTTTGATCTAAATTAACAGCGATGATGTCGAATGAAATCGGTGCGCGTTCGCGCAGTGTCATCAAAATATCTAGCATGGCATAACTATCTTTACCGCCTGATAGACAAACCATGACTTTGTCACCTTCTTCTATCATAGTGAAGTCACCGATAGCTTGGCCTACTAAGCGGCATAGTCTTTTATGCAGTTTGTTATTTTCATAGGCAATTTTTTCTGCTTGTTTTGCAGAGATGCCGCTGTTGAGTTCAGCTTGGGGCGTGAGTAGTTGATGCATTCAACTCTCCTTAATATGAAATATTTCTACGCCTACTGCATCGCAATCAGGATAGACATCGGGCTTTTCACTGGAGATGCGCACTGCACGCACCTTAGGATGGGCGAGTAAGGTGCGAGCTAAATCATCAACCAGTGTTTCTTGTAAATGTATATGTCCTTGTGCCATGCGCTGTGCAATCGTCTCGCGGATGAAATCGTAATCAACTACTTCAGCGAGTTTATCGTCCTTGGGTGTGGAAGCAGCTAAGGGAATGAAAAGATCGACATTGAACACGACACGCTGTTCTCCTTTTTTTTCGAACTCATGCACGCCTATGTTAATCATGACTTCGTAGTTACGAAGAAAAAGTCGGCGGCAATGGGAGAGAGTAGGGTGAGTCAATGTGGAAGACATAAAAACTTTCGGATTCAAAGAGTGGGTTGGTCGCTTTATTTTGCGACAAACATCACATCGCGCTGCATAGGAATTAAATGTTGACCGCCATCGACTAACAAGGTGGTGCCAGTGATAGCTGGTGCATGTGCGAGATAGCAAACTGCTTGCGCAATATCATCAGGGTTACTACTTTTTCCTAATGGTGTTTGCGTATGTGCTTTTGCAAACCCCTGCTCGGTTTGATCGCCTGACACCATTGTTAATCCGGGTGCAAGGCCAACAACGCGTACTTTCGGAGCGAGTGCTTGTGCTAACACGCTAGTGGCAGTGTGTAATCCTGCTTTTGATAGTGTGTAAGATAAAAAATCAGGATTTAAATTAAATAATTTTTGATCGAGTAAATTAATTACGACTGAACTCGCACCTTCTGGTGTGGCGGCATGTAGAGCTTGTGCTAACAAAATTGGCGCAGCCAGATTGGCATGCATGTGTGCATCTAGATTTTTTTGTGTAAAGCTAGTCGCATCATCATAGCTAAACAATGAAGCGCTATTCACCACACAAGAGATCGCACCTATTTGTTCCATTGCTTGCGGTAATAGTTTGCGTACTGCAGTTTCATCCGCCAGATCGCATTGCAGCATGATGGCGGTGACGCCTAGTTGGCGAATTTCATGAGCAGTCTCTTCTGCGGCACTGGCAGATTGGCCGTAGTGGACAACGATATTCCAACCCTGACGTGCCATCTCTAATGCAATATGTTTACCTAAGCGCTTAGCAGCGCCAGTAATCAATGCAGTTTTAGGTAAGGGTTGCGTCATGAAAGAATTTTGCTCGCTGATGATGTGGTCTTCAATACAATACTGGATATGCAACTGCCTGAGCCTACAGAAGACGCACTCATTGCGTCCCGCGCATTAACTTCCCTCATACATCAAGAGATTCAATCCTCTGATGGATGGATTTCATTTGCGCGTTTTATGCAGCTTGCCTTATATGCCGAGGGCTTGGGTTATTACGCCGGTGGTTCAACCAAGTTAGGCAAAGAGGGAGATTTTACAACCGCCCCTGAGATTACGCCTATATTTGGCGCGACTTTAGCGCAGTTTGTGATGCAGATGGCAGATGAGGAGCCACTACGCATACTTGAGTTCGGTGCTGGCAGCGGCAAACTGGCGCGGGACGTGATGATGGCTTGTGAAGCTGCCGGTAAATCAGTTGTTGACTATGTGATTGTTGAATTGTCTGCGCAATTGCGTGATAGACAGCAGAATGCATTACAGGGATTTAGCTGTGTGAGATGGCTAGAAGTGCCCCCCACTGCTTTTCGGGGTACGGTGCTGTGTAATGAAGTGCTAGATGCCATGCCTGTTCCTTTATTGATTAAAAAAGAGGGGCGTTGGCTAGAGCGCGGAGTGGGATGGCAAGGGTCATCTTTTTGTTTTGTGGATCGTGTAGTGGAACAGGACATCGCGCATCAGATTCCAGATGCTGATGCACTACCTGATGGCTATGTAACTGAGGCACACCCGATTCAACAGGGTTTTATGCGGTCTTTATCGGAGATGCTCATCGCAGGTGGTCGTGGCTCTGCAGTGCTAATAGATTATGGATTCCCAGCGCGCGAGTTCTATCTTGCTAGTCGAGCTAGCGGTACCTTGATGTGTCACTACCGTCATCATGCGCATGGCGATCCATTTTTTATGTTGGGATTGCAGGACATCACCGCTCATGTGGATTTCACTGCAATGGCCTTAGCAGCGGTAGAGAGTGGTGCGCAGGTGTTGGCTTATCTGAATCAGGCTAGTTTTTTGATTGCAGCTGGCTTGCCTGAGCTAATGCAAACCGTTTCTCCTGAAGATGTTAAACAATGGTTGCCGACTGCGAATGCAGTGCAGCAGTTAACATCGCCTGCCGAAATGGGCGAATTATTTAAAGTGCTAATTATTGGTGTCGGTCTTGATGTGCCGCAGGCCATTGCCGAGCTAGATAAAAGTTATCGCTTATAAGCTGTTTGCTCAGCTTCTTGTTTTCATTTTAAAAAGATAAAATCCATGTTTCGCTGGTTGATTATTATTTTTCTTGTGTTGATCGTATTTTCATCTGCATTACCTTGGCTGGAAAAACTCGGCATAGGGCGCTTGCCAGGAGATATACGGTTCCGCATTCTGGGCACAGAAATCTTTCTTCCTTTTGCATCCACTGTACTGATCTCGGTGGTGGTATTTTTGCTTGGTCGCTTTATCTAAGTTAAATCATGATACGTTGGGTTGTCGCCATTTTCGTTGGATTAGCCGTCTTTTATCCACTTTTACCGATACTTGAGAAACTTTGGGTGGGGCGTTTACCCTGGGATGTACGCTTTCGATTCCGCGGTATTGTGTTTTGTTTGCCCTTTGCCTCAGCAGTGGTTTGGTCTGCCATAGCCTTTTTAATTGCTAAATTATTACGCCTTTTCTGAGTTACCTCCGACTCATTTGGCCGTTTAAAAATCCCCGCTTTCGCCTTGTTTTGAGCCAAATTTCCCCTTGCGGGAGTAGGTATTACGGGCATTATTTCGATTGACAAAATTAATCAATCCCACTATAGTTAGCGGTTCCCTGCGGAGAGGTGGCCGAGTGGTTAATGGCAGCAGACTGTAAATCTGCCCTCTTGCGAGTACGCTGGTTCGAATCCAGCCCTCTCCACCAGGTGGTGTTTTTAGTATCAGATTGAGTAGTGGTCGAGGTTGCGCGCCCTCGCGGGTGTAGCTCAATGGTAGAGCTGAAGCCTTCCAAGCTTATGACGAGGGTTCGATTCCCTTCACCCGCTCCAAGAGTTTTTGTTGGTCGCGGCAGTTTGCGCGGCCAGTAGGGAAGCCCTTTTAGCTCAGTGGTAGAGCACTCCCTTGGTAAGGGAGAGGCCACGTGTTCAATCCACGTAAAGGGCACCACAGGTTTAGTTTTATTTTGGATGTAATTAGTTCGGTCGGGCGTGTGCCTGAACATTCTCATCAAATCGTTAGGAGTCCAAGATGGCAAAAGGCAAGTTTGAGCGGACCAAACCGCACGTGAATGTGGGCACGATTGGCCACGTTGACCATGGTAAGACCACACTGACAGCGGCGATTGCGACCGTATTGTCATCGAAATTTGGTGGTGAGGCGAAAGCCTATGATCAGATTGATGCGGCGCCAGAAGAAAAAGCGCGTGGTATCACGATCAACACAGCCCACGTTGAATACGAAACCCAAAACCGTCACTACGCACACGTAGACTGCCCAGGCCATGCTGACTATGTAAAAAACATGATCACTGGTGCGGCACAGATGGACGGCGC
>CANGLD010000087.1 GCA_947454475.1 Oxalobacteraceae bacterium | reverse complement strand
GCATGCATTAAGCTAGTTAACACTACATAACTTGATGTGATTGCCAAATGATCCGGATCACTCGTATAGTCAAGTAGTAATGCCACAACGTCATTGAGTTTGTTTTCAATGGCAAAACTTAAAGCATTCAATCCATCAATATTTACTGAATAAATTAACTTATCTTTGTCTTCTACTGAGTTTAATATAAGTGAAATAATATCTAGTCGATTTTTACTTGCGTTGCTCATGGCATTAAACAGTGCGTCATTATTTGGATCGCTTGAAAAAATTAAATCACTTTTATCTTTTACTTGATTCAAAGTGAATTCAATTTCTTCTTTGGAAGAATGTTTTAATAAGGTTGTGAAATGCGTAAATCCCTCCTGATATTTTATTTTTAAGAACTCATCCATATTAAAATTTTCTAATGACATGCCAGAAGATAAATAGGGAGAAATTGATTCATTTTTCTTGTTTAAGTTATTTTTTCTATAATTTCCCACTAATCCATATCCCAAAAAATATCTGAAATTCGTAAGTAAGTCGTATTTATCTAGAATATTTTTAATTTCATGAATTTCTTTTGCGTAGTCTATTTGAGTAGGAGTCATTAAAATAATTTCTCCTTTGCTTGCTGCCATCTGCACTTGTGAAGTAACGAAATGATTAATGGCTTGTATGTGCTTATTTTCAATGATGGTTAGCTTAAGCATGACGCTTTCTAATAGATCTCCAAAAGATTGGCCAGTAATAGGATTATTTTGTTTTATTAACCAAGAGGTTAATTCGATTTTGCCTAAGCTAAGCGCGTACTGCATAGCATTTGCTCCAGGCTTTCCTTTTTTGCTTTCTTCTCGTGTAGAGATTAGATCTGGGTACAGTGCGGCCAAAATTTGTATTTCTTTTAATGCGCTAGCTTTTTCTTTTTTTAGTAAATTAAACCATTCAATCTTTGCTTGCTGCCGACTGATATTTTTACTTTTTGGAATACTTTGATCTTTTTTATTTTTAATATTTTCAAATTCACTAATATTTTTATTATCAGGAGATGGAAATTTAATTTCCGGATTTATTTTTTCTTTTCTAATTGCAATGACTGGAATTGTTTTTGTTGTTTCTAACGGAAGTTGCGTGATGGTTGAAGATGATAAATTGCTTGAGTTTTGGTTGTTAGAAAATTTATATGGAATAGATATCCAATCTTGTTCTTGTGCTGTTGAGTTGGTATAAATTAAATTTATCTGTGCCACTTGTTTTTCGCTAGTATTTCCGCGGTAGGTGGGGCCACGATTTAAGGCGGAAGATGTGGGCGATGGCGAAACTTGTTCCTCATTGCCATCTTCGTTGTCCATATTTTCTTCAGTATCTTTAGCATTTATCTGATTCAATATTCCATCGAATTGAAGAATAGCAGTTTCTATTTGTTCTAAATTTACTGAATTTTTAATCTTTAATAGATGCTTGAGAAAATCTTGATGGTCGTTTATTGAGGTAATGTCAAGTATGACTCCCAACCGTATCATTTGTAATATGGCTATTTTTTCTTCTTTGCTAAAAACTACACTATTTTTTTCATAATTTTGTTTTAAATAATTCAGTAATGAAGTTAATGACTTTTTAAGTGATCCAGATTTTTTTATAGATGAAAATAGAGTGGGGAAGTTTTCTAGGGAGGCGAGAGTGCGTAATGCTAACAATATGGAGACATTGCTAATATTATTTTGATGCCAATTACTAATATTATTTAGGATAGTACTCAATATAAAAACTAGGCTAGATTCTTCATTGCTAGGTATGAGCTTTCTTTGTATAAAATATTCTAAGGCTGATAGTAGTCCACTATTGCTAACTGGAGACTGTAACCATCCTGCATTTTCACTCTGACATAAAATCTCAGTTATTTTTATGATAGCGATGACTATTTCTAGTATTTCTTTTTTGCTTTGAGCTTCACAAAAATTTTCTTGTACTTCATTAAAATTTTCTTGTGCTTGCATCCATCTGTCTGCAGATTTTATAAAGCTGGCAATATTAATAATGGCTTGTGGGTTGGTATGATATTTTTCATCTGATTTATTGTTGTAAATCGTATTTACTAATTTCAGCATTGCTAATCCACTATTGCTAGTGCTAGGTCCTATCAAGTTATGCTCATATAAGCAACGCAAAAAATTACAGCAATTTGTTAGTGAATTCAGCTCTCCTTGACTATTTAAGGTAAAACTTTGTTCTATTATTCTCTTGCAAATACAATGTAATGTATCGTGCATAGTTGCAACATCAATTGATAGAATATTTTGATCGATACCTACTTTTAATGTATTTGTTACATTGATTAATTCAATAATGTTGCATGTAGTTAGCCAGAATTGATTGGATAAAAAATATTGACATAAACTATTGACTGTCTCGCCCCATGCTAAGCGATTAAATTTTCCTTCTTTGTTATTTTCAATGTTAATTATTTTTAAATTAATCATGGTATTGAGCTGAACCATGCACTTGCTTAGTTGTTTGCTTGTGATCCAGCCATCGTCACCTGTTCCATTGGCCCAGTCTCGTAGTCGCAGCAGAGTTAATTGAAATAATTTTTTTATTTCTTTGTTATTGGCATCTAGCAAATCGCTTTTCATGCCTCTGCTATACCAATTGAGGATATTTAATAATTTACCGCTAGGTAAAGAGCCGTGCTGTATGGGTTTATTGAGTGCAGTACAAAAATTTTCACTGATGGTAGTGAGTAAATTTTGATGTTTAGCGCATTCCTCTTTTGTCAAAAAACATTCGCTAGTCGGGTTGGCTAGCGCGGATAAGCCTAAGCAAAGTGTATGAATAGTATCTACATCTAGTGTGAGGCCATGCGCTTTTTGTAGATCAATATATTGTTGAATCTTGTTAAAGAATTGCGGTAGTTTTGATCTTATCTGATCGAATGTTTGATTTAGTTCTATTTCCGAATTTGCATATATTAAGATCTGTTCTGCATTTTTAAGCTGTTTACATACATTTTCTAATGCATTAAATTCTACTGCTTTGTTTCTTTGTAGTGTCGTGATTGCATGATGTAACTCTTTTAATATTTGCTGACAATTGAGTTGTTCTTGCTGATTTTTTCTAATTGAAGAATTTATTCTTGGGCTGTTTGCTATGGATGTGGATGAATGAGTATCAGGACTTTCAATTTTTTTAAAATTGTTCGGAGTAGTTTTTTTTAATTCTAGATTTTTTGATGCGGAGCTTGGATTCATAGCAGACTAGGTTTGATGAAAACGCGGCCTACTAGGTGGTAACCTAGTATGCCGAGTTCCTAGTCAAGACTACTAGCTGTGTGTATTAACTATTTACATGCACACCTGTTGTTCCTTCTTGAATATTTCCAATGACAGTCGCTTCTGCAAATCCATATGCATGAAAACATGCCATCACTGCGTCCACTTCCTCTGCTGCGCAGGCAACGAGTAAGCCACCTGAAGTTTGTGGATCGCAGAGTAATGCTTTTTGAACATCATTGATGTTGCTATCTAATGTAATGTCTTGTTGATAGCCATTCCAGTTGCGAGCGGAAGCGCCTGTTATAAATCCTTGTGCTGCAAGTGTTTCAACTTGCGGTAAAAACGGTAAGGCTTGCAGGTTGATGTGTACATTGACATGAGCGCCGCGCGCCATTTCTCTTGCATGTCCCAGTAACCCAAATCCAGTCACATCTGTCATAGCATGCACACCTTTAAGCTTTGCTAAATCCTTACCTGCAGTATTGAGTTTGGTAGTGCTGTCTATCATGGCTTTATAACCATCTGCGTTCAAAGCATTTTTTTTCAATGCTGCTGAAAGCACGCCTACACCTAGTGGTTTACCCAAGATGAGTTGATCGCCAACTTTTGCATTTGCATTACGTTTTAAATGTGAAGGATGAACTAAGCCCATCACAACTAAACCATAAATAGGTTCAACAGAATCGATAGTGTGTCCACCCGCAATCGGTATGCCGGCTTCTGCACAAATCGCTTCACCACCAGCCAGAATTTTTCCTATCGTATCGATGGGCAGTTTATCGATAGGCATACCGACTAATGCTAATGCCATGATGGGTGTGCCGCCCATGGCATAGACGTCGGAAATAGCATTGGTTGCTGCGATACGTCCAAAGTCAGTAGGATCATCGACGATAGGCATAAAAAAATCAGTTGTAGCGATCAGAGCTTGTTCATCATTGAGTAGATAAACTGCAGCATCATCCGCTGTTTCTATGCCCACTAATAATTGCGGCGGTACGGGAAAGCCTTGTGATTGTTTGAGTATGTCAGCCAGAACACCTGGTGCAATTTTGCAGCCGCAACCACCTCCATGTGAAAACGAAGTCAGTTTGAGTGTTTGATCGAACTGTGATGCCATGCTGAACTCCTGTTTAATACGATGAATAAAATTAATACCACGGCTTAAAACAACACTGGCCTCCGCTTAATGCCGGAGGCCAGTGTGATCATGCTGTTTGCAATGTGGTTACGCAAACATATTGCGCTAATTAGCCGCGACGTGCATCGCTGGCACGATTACCTTTGTAACCACCACCAGTTGCGCCTTCTTTACGTGGTGCGCCAGGTTTGCTAAAAGTACGCTGACCTGGTTTTGCAGGTGGACGATTACGGCCATCACCAGGACGCCATCCATTTGGACGTGAAGGACGTTTTGCTGCTGATGCAGTTTTCTTAGGCTCGTAACCCTCAATGATATCAACGGGTATTAGTTGTTTAGTAAAACGCTCGATACGTTTTACATGCATGCTCTCACTGTGATTAACTAAAGACACCGCAATACCATTACGACCAGCACGACCAGTACGGCCTATACGATGGACATAATCTTCAGGGAATTTAGGTAAATCATAATTGAATACATGCGTAATAGCAGGTACATCAATACCGCGTGCTGCCACATCTGTAGCAACCAGAACTTTTACTTGGCCACGACGCAAACTATCGAGTGTGCGATTACGTGCGCCCTGATGCATGTCACCATGCAAAGCAGCAGCTGCAAATCCAGCAATATTCAAACGATCAGCAATGGTGTCAGCATCACGTTTAGTCGCTGTGAAAATAACGGCTTGATCGATTGATACATCACGCAGTAAATGATCGAGTAAACGATTTTTATGTGAGAGGTCATCCACGAAATGCACACGTTGTTGGATGTTTTCATGTTTGCTAGCTGAGCCTGCAATCTGAATCACCATAGGATCATTCGTGATGCGACGTGCCATATTGCCGACCATGCCATCTAAGGTGGCAGAGAACAACATGGTTTGACGTGTAGCTGGTGTCTTAGCAATGATGCGTTCTATGTCATCAATAAAGCCCATATCCAACATACGATCTGCTTCGTCGAGTACCAATACTTCTAAATCAGAAAAATTAATTTTGCCTGATTCCATGTGGTCGATCAGACGACCAGGTGTAGCAACTAAAATTTCTGGATTACGTGATAACAATTGCATTTGTTTTGGATAAGGCATGCCACCCAAAATCGATACTGCTTTCACACGACGCATACCGCTGCCGTATTTATCGGTAGCCGTAGTGACTTGCAAGGCTAATTCACGGGTTGGTGTTAACACCAACATTTTTGGTTTAGCAGGAGTAAAGCGTGGACGCTCGCCTTTGGAACGTGAAGCCTGCATTTGTTGATTTGGGGTTTTGCCTTGTGGTGCTTCTTGCGCGTCCGCTGCAAAACGATTTAATGAAGGCAGCATGAATGCTGCGGTTTTTCCTGATCCAGTTTGGGATGAAACGAGTAAATCCCGGCCTGCAATAGCCGCTGGTATAGCCTGTTCCTGCACTGGAGTAGGCTTGGTATAGCCAGCTTCAGTCAGTGCCTTAATAATAGATGGATGTAGGCCTAGTGATTCGAAACTCATGGTTTTCTTTCGCGATAAATGAACACCGCGCAAGGCATAAAAATGCCGCGCGACAGCGTAAAAAAGCAACGCTAACCAACGAAACAGACGAAAACTTAATGAAAAGGTTTCGGCACAAAAGCTTTGCGCCGGGGGAGTGCTCTTGACTACGGCACTGGGGGCGGGAGGGCTTCAGGTTGATGCTTAGGGTCTGCGATGCAACTTGCGCGGCACCGTTATTCGCACCGCGGGGCGGATTGTACAGGAAAAGCCTGCTGAGCGTAGAAGAAACTTAACAAAGTCCACACTCAGCAGCTTCTAAGCTGACTTAATTAGGCTTCTTCGCCACCCATACCAGCGACAACTTGGGAAAAGCCGCCATCGACATACGTGATTTCACCGGTAATGCCGCCTGCAAGATCGGACAATAAGAAGGCAGACGCATTGCCTACATTTTCTAGGGTCACATTTTTACGTAAGGGAGCGTTTTCCTTTACGAAATTTAAAATCTTACCGAAATCTTTAATGCCTGCTGCGGCCAGTGTCTTAATCGGGCCAGCAGAAATACCATTCACACGTATGCCACGCTTACCTAGTGATTCAGCCAGATAGCGCACGCTCGCTTCTAATGAGGCTTTGGCTAAACCCATGGTGTTGTAGTTAGGAAGAGCGCGCAATGCACCTAAATAAGAAAGAGTGAGAAGAGCAGCATTCGGTGAGAGCATTGGTAAAGCCGCTTTTGCCAGAGCAGGAAAGCTATAAGCAGAAATGTCATGGGCAATACGAAAGCCTTCGCGTGACAGACCATCTAAGAAATCACCTGCAATCGCTTCGCGTGGTGCAAAACCAATTGCATGGACTAGGCCATCGAGCTGACTCCATGATTTACCGAGATCTGCGAATAAAGCATTAATTTGTTCATCGCTACCGACATCGCATTCGAATACTAAAGAGCTATCAAATTCTTTAGCGTATTCCGTAATTCTGTCTTTGAAGCGTTCGCCTACATAAGTGAAGGCTAATTCAGCACCTTCGCGCCTACAAGCTTGTGCAATGCCATAAGCAATCGAGCGATTGGATAACACACCCGTGATGAGAATTTTTTTACCTTGTAAAAATGCCATGCGAGACTCCGGTTGGTCAGTGCGGACTGCACCGTCTAAACGCGCAATTGTAGGGGCTATGAGCCAGTTTGAAAACCTAGGAGCTACGAAAACTGATAGCGATTTAGCATGGTGCGGTAGTGTAGTCCGCCACAGCAGCAGAAAAACGCTATCCTATTGCTACCATTTACCTCGACCTCACTTGTTTACCCTTGCGCCCATTGCACAGATGATGACCAAACTAATTCGATTTGCCCTGCTGTTGTCTGCCTTGTTGAGCCATGCTGTATGGGCTGCCCATGCTTTTTCTTTATATGACGTGCCTAAATATCAGGCCGGCTTTACCCACTTCGACTATCTGAATCCCGATGCGCCCAAGGGAGGCGATTTATATCTAGCTAATCCCGATTCACGTACTAGCTTCGATAAATTCAATCCTTTTTCACTCAAAGGTGTCACAGCGGCTGGCTTGAACAATTTGATGTTTGAAACACTGGCGATCAATTCAGCGGATGAAGTAGCTACCATGTATGGCTTGCTAGCAGAAGACATGCAGCTTGCTTCGGATCGTTTGTCCATGACTTTTAGATTGCATGCAAATGCGAAATTTAATAATGGTGATGCCGTCACAGCAGAAGATGTTAAACATTCATTTGAATCCTTGATCGCTAAGGGTGCGCCACAGTTTAAGATGATTTTTACAGATGTGAAGCAATGCGTAGTGTTAGATGGACGCACCGTACGTTTTGATTTTAAAAATAAAAATCGTGAATTGCCTTTAATCGTAGGGGGTATGCCCGTGTTTTCACGTAAATGGGCAGCAGGCATAGCTTTTGACAAAATTCAACTGACAGCGCCAATTGCAAGTGGTCCTTATCTGATTGAGCGTTATGAAATTGGTCGCATGATTAGTTTTAAACGTAATCCTGATTATTGGGCAAAGGATTTACCCGTACGCAGAGGTAGTTTTAATTTCGATCGCATCATCTATCGTTATTACAAAGATGATGTTGCACGTCTTGAAGCGTTTATGGCAGGCGAGTTTGATGCGGTGATTGAATACAAAGCAAAAAACTGGGCGCGTTCTTATAAAGGACCAAAATTCGAGAGCGGAGAAATCATTAAAGCCACCTTGAAGCATGCAAACGGCGCGGGCATGCAAGGCTTTGTCATGAATATGCGGCGTCCACAATTTAAAGATGTGCGTGTACGACATGCCTTAGTTTTAGCTTTAGATTATGAGTGGATGAATCGTCAGCTGTTTTATTCTCAATACAAACGTATTGATTCTTTCTTTAGTAATTCAGAACTAGGTGCACATGGATTGCCTACTGAGGCTGAATTGAAATTACTCGAGCCTATGCGAAATCAGGTAGACCCAGCAGTATTTGGTGAAGCACCTCTGCCACCAAGAACAGATGGCACTTCCTCACTGAGAGCGAATCTTTTACAAGCGCGTGAATTATTAAAACAAGCAGGTTGGGAATATCAGCAAGGTGCTTTACGTAATGCGCAAGGTGAAATTTTTAAATTAGAAATCTTGGATGACAATCCTTCATTAGCACGCATTATTTCTGTCTATGCGCGTAATCTTGAAAAATTAGGGATACAAGTTAAGCAACGCACGGCAGATTTTGCTTTGGTGCAGAAACGTATGGAAGAATTTGATTTTGATATGACTAGCATACGACTCTCCGATGTAGTCAGTCCAGGGAGTGAGATGTTTGACATCTTTGGG
>CANGLD010000086.1 GCA_947454475.1 Oxalobacteraceae bacterium | reverse complement strand
GTCTCTTTATCTTGTTTATTCGTCCGTATGCAGGTGTTGACTAGCTAAACGATACATTCAACCCTGGTAA
Organism: Oxalobacteraceae bacterium; assembly: GCA_947454475.1. Classification (GTDB taxonomy): domain Bacteria; phylum Pseudomonadota; class Gammaproteobacteria; order Burkholderiales; family Burkholderiaceae_D; genus Pernthalerella. The sequence continues at coordinate 8,923 of CANGLD010000086.1, read as the reverse complement.
TCCTATTTGTAAAAACGCGCTAGACCAGACTTCGCCGCGTTCTACAGGATGCGCATCGGTCCAACTGCCAGTGGTGATGATTTCACCTGCCTGCAATCCCTGAAATGCCGGTTGATGTTGTAGTTGTTGATGCAAATGCCACAGCGCGTGCAGTGGGCTATCCATGACATCTTTACCAAAGCCTGCTGCGACCAAGGCAGGGGTGCCATTCGATGTGCGTGAGAGTGAGAGTGTGGCAGTGCCCAACACTTGCGCTAGATTGCGTCGTGTTGCAGCAGAGAGCAAGCGTGGTTCGCCCACGATTAATGCGCTATGCAATCCAAATGCAGCGATAGCGTCTGCTGCCTCAAATTGCCAATCTGGATAAGGTGAGGTGACGATTTCAAAGCCATGCGCCATCCATTCCAAACATTCCGCCAAAGCTTCTACGGTGATATCAGGTTCGGGAGTGCGTGAAAGCTTAAATACTATTTCTGGTTCTATGCGTGGTTGCTGCGCTTTTTTTAAGCTGTGTAATGCGCTGTTATCCATAGCGAATTCCACGCTACTATCAAACAGGGGTGCCCAAATTGCTTCGGTCAGGGGTGCACCTATGCCATAACGATTACCCATCTTACGATTGCTAAAGCCGATTTTTCTGCCTATGGGTGTTTCGCCCTGAGCGATCCGTATATCGAGTATCGATTTTGCAATATCGTAGGCGTCATCCACACTGACTTTGCCAGAGGCAGTGAGAGGATCCAGTAGCGTTCCTGCAGTGCGCGCTTTTATAAGTTTGTGGGCATAGCGGCTGGCCTGGGTAGACATCAGCATGGGAGTTCTCCGGCTTGATTATTAAAATATTACTGGTTAGTCACAATCTATACTTGATAATATACGCTCTACAAGTCATTCGCAAACACTTATTTAACTTATTGATTTTAAAGTGATAAATAGAAATGTTTGACTGCAATTTGGTAAGCCACACACCCTCAATAACTTGGGGCAAGTTCCATTATTTCAATGCTGAAACAGGCTTATTTCTCCAGTCAGCTCGCTAGATTTTGATTGCCTTGGCGTAAACTCTGCCCACGCGCTAAAGGCATCATTTGGAGAGTAGTCATGGAAGTCTCATTTAAGGAAGAAATCGCATCGTTGCAGCTGGGCGCAGGCGAGGTCTTCTATGGCGAAGGCATACTCGCAATTACCAAGGCCTTGTTGCAATCCGGTGTGGCTTATGTGGGAGGCTATCAGGGCGCGCCGGTATCGCATTTACTCGATGTGATGGTGCAGGCGAAAGATTATCTACAGACCTTGGGTGTTCAGGTGCAGGCTTGCTCGAACGAGGCAGCTGCTGCTGCGATGTTGGGAGCGTCTATACATTATCCAATTCGTGGTGCGGTGACGTGGAAGTCTATTGTCGGTACCAATGTCGCGGCTGATGCTCTAGCTAATCTCTCTTCGCCAGGTGTGATCGGCGGTACTTTGATTGTGGTCGGTGAAGATTATGGTGAAGGCGCTTCAGTGGTTCAAGAGCGCACCCATGCTTTCGCGCTGAAATCCAACATGCTCTTAATTGATCCACGCCCCGAGTTGTCGCATATGGTGGAGATGGTTGAGCATGCTTATGCTTTGTCGGAAGCGTCGAATATGCCAGCGATGATGGAATTGCGTATTCGTGCATGTCATATGCGCGGTAGTTTCATTGCTAAAGATAATAAAAAGCCTAAGATTTCACAACACGCAGCACTGCGTGATCCTGCTGATTTTAGTTATGCAAAGCTAGCCCATCCACCAGCTACTTTTGTGCATGAAAAATTAAAAATCAGTGAGCGACTTCCTGCTGCACAGCGTTACATTCTTGACCATCATTTGAATGAACACTATGAAGGTAAGCAAACTGATGTCGGAATTATTATTCAAGGCGGTTTATACAACACGCTGATTCGTGCATTACATCAGTGTGGTGTTGCGGATGTGTTTGGACAATCTGATATTCCACTTTTGGTATTGAATGTCACTTTCCCTTTAGTGCCCGAGCAGATCACGCAATTTGCAGAGAATAAAAAATCTTTATTCATCATCGAAGAAGGCGCACCTGCTTATATTGAACAAGAAATCGCCACCGCATTACATCGTAAGCAAAGTACGACACATTTACATGGCAAAGATTTATTGCCCGCTGCAGGTGAGGTAAATGCAGAAGTCATGATGCAGGGCTTAGTGAAATTTTTTAAGCAAGCTTTGCCCGAGTTGGATACGCAGCCATTGCAAGCTGCATTAGCAGCAACGGCGACACGAAGAAATGTGATTGCAGAAAAATGTGATGCGCAATTACCTGCACGTCCACCGGGATTTTGTATTGGTTGTCCTGAACGACCTGTGTTTGCGGCATTAAAAATGGCGCAGCAAGATGTGGGGCCACTGCATATTGCAGCTGACATAGGCTGTCATTCGTTTGCGACCTTTGAACCGTTTTCTTCAGGTCATTCCATATTGGGTTATGGCATGAGCTTAGCAAGTCGCGCGGGTGTTTCACCAGTGATGCAAAGACGTGTGTTATCAATTATGGGTGATGGTGGGTTTTGGCATAACGGTTTACTCACAGGTGTGCAATCAGCTTTATTTAATGGCGATGATGCCGTGCTCTTGATTTTTAAAAATGGCTATACCTCTGCAACAGGTACGCAAGCGATTATTTCTACACCGGATGAAAAAATAAAATCAGCTGCGGTAGATAAACTCATGAGCCTAACGGCAACCAACACCACCATAGAAAAAACGCTAGAAGGCTTGGGTGTGCAGTGGTTAAAAACAGTACATGCTTATCGCGTCTCGGCTATGCGTGATGTTTTGAAAGAAGCGCTCACGACAGAATTTTCTGGTCTTAAAGTCATCATTGCTGAAGGGGAGTGTCAACTAGAAAGACAAAGACGTATTCGTCCATGGCTGGCTGAGTTACTTAAGCATGGGAAGCGTGTGGTACGCGTTAAATATGGTGTAGATGAAGATGTGTGCACTGGTGACCATGCATGTATGCGGCTTTCTGGCTGTCCGACTTTAACTTTAAAAGATAATCCCGATCCTTTGAAAGTAGATCCCGTAGCGACAGTGATAGATGGTTGTGTAGGGTGTGGATTATGTGGAGAGAACGCGCATGCAGCAACGCTATGTCCGAGTTTTTACAGAGCAGAAGTGATACAGCATCCGCGTAGCTTGGAAAGGCTAGTTGCGCAGTTGCGTCGCGTGTTTTTTAATTTCATACAGCCAGCCTAATATGTCACAGCAACCTATTTCTTTATTGATTTGTGCACTAGGCGGTGAGGGTGGTGGCGTACTCACGAAATGGCTGATCGATGTAGCGCGTTTATCAGGCTATGCTGCACAAAGCACGTCTATACCAGGCGTGGCGCAGCGTACTGGTGCTACCACTTATTTCATCGAAGTGACTCTACAAACACTGGCTAGCTTAAATGGACGTCAGCCCATCTTTAGTCTTAGCCCTATACCGGGTTCTGTTGATGCAGTGATTTCGTCTGAATTATTAGAAACAGCACGTTGTGCAAGTAATGGGTTTCCTTCACCTGATCGCACCTTGATTATCAGTTCTAGTTCTCGTTCACTTACTGTACCTGAACGGACGCATGGTAGTGATGGCAGATTATCTTCTACTGAACTTACTAAAATCATTGCTGAAGTATGTCGGTGTCATCATGTGTTTGATATGCAGGCTATCGCTCGTAAGCATGGAACAGCTGTCAGTGCCGTGATGTTAGGAGCGATTGCAGCGAGTGACATTTTTCCTTTTCCTAAAGAGATGTATCAGCAAGTGGTGCGTGATAGTCAACGAGGTGCATCTGCTAGTCTTGCTGGATTTGAAGCAGCATGGACAATTATTAAAAACGCAAACTCACCTATAGAGACAGTGCAGCAGTTAATGCATGAAATAGCAAGCACATCAATTCATCCTGCTATTAGCCAGCATTTTCCAGCAGTGTTACATCCGCTACTACAACTCGCTTATGAGCGTTTAGTTGATTATCAAAATACAGCCTATGCGCAACTTTATTTGCAACGCATGCAACTGATAGTGAAAGCAGAATCAAAAGTTGGAGCAGAACAGCAGCATCATTATGCAGCTAGCTTAGAAGTAGCACGGTATCTCGCATTATGGATGGCTTATGATGATGTGGTGCGCGTTGCCGACTTAAAGAGTAGAGCATTACGCAAACATCGTGTTTTAAAAGAAGTGCGTGCAAGCGCATCTGATGTAGTGAAAATTTATGACTACCTCAAACCTGGACTGCCTGAATTAGCGGGCTATTTGCCGCGCAGTTGGGCAATCAAATTATTAAACTGGGAAAAAAATCGTACTGCACGAGGTAAAGAGCCATTTGCATTACCACTACAGTTAGCGACACACACCGTAACGGGTTTATTGTTGTTACGTGTTTTATCTGCAGTTAAATATGTACGCCGATTTGGCTATCGTTATCAAGAAGAGCAAGCATTAATGATGCGCTGGTTAGATGCTGTTATCAAGGCTTGTGAAGAAAATGGCGAACTTGCTTGTGCCATTGCGCGATGTGGCCGACTCATTAAAGGCTATGGCACGACGAATCAACGTGGTAAAGATAATTTGATTTACACCATCGATGTCATTTCTCAGCATAGCTTTGGCCATGTGAGTGAACGCATACAAGCAATCAATCAACTGCTTCAGGCTGCCAGTGCAGATGATACTGGTAAGGCTTATGATAAAACGCTACAAGCACTGGGTTTGTCAGCGCGTCCAGTTAAAGCGCAGCCCATACGTTGGATGCCTAAATCTCGATAAATGCGATCGTTATTCTCGAATTAAAAAGACTATGGTTAAAACAATTATTTATACAGTCAATGTAGAATTTGGTGATTGTGATCCAGCACAAATTGTCTGGTTCCCCAATTTCTTTCGATGGATAGATGCAGCATCACGCCATTTTTTTGTCAGCTGTGGTGTACCGCCGTGGCATGAAACAGAAAAAACAGCGGGTATCATAGGCACGCCTTTAGTTGATACTAAGGCTAGCTTTATTAATACGGCAACTTATGGTGATCAGCTAAACATACATACTAGCGTGACAGAGTGGCGCAATAAAAGTTTTGTACAGCATCATCGCGTGATGCGTGGGGAAACAGAAATTATGCACTGCGATGAAGTGAGAATTTTTGCAGCACACAAAGAAGGAGGAGGTATACGTGCGCTGCCTATCCCGATTGAGATTCAGCAGCGCTGCGTTTAATTTTTATATGTGTTCTTACATCACCAGTGGTTGTACACCGACTAGATAAGCATGTAAGTAAAGCACAAAAGCAGCCCACAAGGCGACGCCAATTGCGACTGTGATTAGAGTCTTAGACATCACACCTGCTGGTCGTACTACGTTTTCAGTGCGATCACGTTTGCGGGATACACGAAAATCTAATACTGCCCAAATTAAAAACGTACCAAATAAAACCAAATCAACTAGATTGCCATTTGCGAGTAAATGCGCCAACGCCCAGATTTTGACGGATGCCACCATAGGATGACCAATGCGAGCTTTAATACTATTACCTGGTACATAAGCTGCAGTGATTAAGATAAACGCAAATAGATTGAGTAAAACCGCAAGATAACGTCCCCACACTGGTGGTTCCCATAAAGGGACAGGCGTCATGCGTGCTTGTTGATAGCCTATGACAAGTAGTGCAAAGCCAGCAATAGACAGTAAAGTGACCAAGCCTTTCCATTTGTTGAGGCCGATTTTTTCTATCATCTTGGTTCTAGTGGCATCGGAGAAAATACGAATGGAATGCGCGCCAATAAAAAGAATCAACCCTGCTATTAAAAGAATCATGATGGTCTCCATAACTAAGAAATAAGTATTTCGTGAGAGTTTACCGGATAATTCTCCCGTCGCTGCAATTCGAACTAGGGTAGGCTGCACGATGGATTATCATGCAAGATTGACGACAAGCTGCAAACTATAGGGAGAATTAAGATGGAACAGAGCACACCGCGTTTGCGCCAGATCATTGCTGCTGTCATAGGGAATGCTTTGGAATGGTATGACTTTGTTGTGTATGGCTTTATGACCGTCATAATTTCGCGTTTATTTTTTCCTACTGAAAGTGAATACGCTTCTTTGTTGTTGGCGATGGCAACTTTTGGCGTAGGTTTTTTTATGCGACCAGTAGGTGGCATAGTCATAGGTCTTTATGCAGATCGTAAAGGTCGTAAAGCGGCGCTTCAACTCATCATCGCTTTAATGACGATAGCCGTTGCTATGATTGCCTTCGCACCTCCCTATGCTGTTATTGGAGCAGCAGCGCCTGTGTTGATCGTTGCTGCGAGATTATTACAAGGCTTTGCAACGGGGGGAGAATTTGCCAGTGCAACTGCATTTTTAGTGGAGAGTGCACCAGCAGAGCGACGCGGTTTTTTTGGCTCACTACAAATGGTGGGGCAGAGTATTGCTGCATTAGCCGGTGCGAGTTCTGGCATGTTCATTACGCAGTCTTTGACACCAGAACAAATTGATCAATGGGGATGGCGCATACCTTTCATGATCGGTTTACTCATAGGGCCTGTAGGTTTATATATTCGTCGTCATCTAGAAGAAACAACAGTGTTCAAAGAAGCGCATGCCACTGCTGAACAAAAGACCAGCATAGCGGCTATTTTCCAGATTCATAGGCGTGCTGTATTCGCAGCATTTGGCTTGGTGTTATCTAACACCATCATGTATTACGTGGTGCTGATTTATATGCCGACTTATGCAAAAACACAGTTAGGCATTGCGCTTGGTGAGGCATTTATTGCACAGGTAGCAGGTTTATTATGTCTAACAGTATTAACGCCTGTGTTTGGTAGTTTGTCAGATCGTGTGGGTCGCCGTCCTATTTTAATGACGGCTTGTCTTTTGTATTTTGTTTTACCTTATCCGCTATTTGCTTGGCTACAGGCGGATCCTGTTTTATGGCGTTTAACAGTGATGCAAATGACGTTGTGTAGCGCGATTGCAGTAGGCTTTGGACCAATTTCAACAGCACTTGCTGAGCAATTTCCTGCGCATATACGTTCAACAGGTTTAGCACTAGCGTATAACTTTGCCGTAATGCTATTCGGTGGTTTTGCGCAGTTGATAGTAACGTGGTTAATCAAAACAACAGGATCGCCATTAGCGCCTGCTTACTATGTCATGTTTGGTGCAGTAGCAGGAGTATCAGCAGCTTTTCTTTTGGTAGATAGACATCAAGATAAAGTTTTGCATTAGTAAGCTGTATTTTAAAATAACAAAAATTTTCTATTCATTTAAAGAGTCTAGCCATGTCTGAAAATAAGCACACTGCACCTAGTGCACAAGATCAGTTTGATGATGCAACGTCACGTCAATTGGAAGCGGTATATCTCACGCCTGATGTGATTGAGCAGCGCAATAAAATCATGGCTTTATTATCGGTACGTCAGGGAGAAAATGCTTTAGATATAGGTTGTGGTCCAGGTTTAACAACATTGGCATTGGCAGAAGCCACGGGAGCGAATGGTAAGGTCACTGGAGTCGATATTGCAGAACCTATGTTGTCACTTGCACGCAAACGTTGCGCACACCATGCAAATGTAAGTTTCACAACCACCGATGTGACGGCATTACCTTATGACGATGGGTGTTTCGATATTGCCTTAGCAACGCAAGTCTATGAATATGTAGAACAAGTGGATTTGGCTTTGCGCGAATTAGCGCGCGTGGTGAAACCGGGTGGACGCGTACTAATCGTTGATACAGATTGGGAATCAGCCGTATGGGCAAGCCATGATGATGTACGTATGCGTAAAGTGATAGAGACATGGAATACCCATATACCGCATCCGCAATTGCCTCGTGATTTGAAATTCAGAATAGAGCAAGCTGGATTTAAACAGGTGAGTGTGGAAGTCGTACCGCTAGTGAACACAGTCTATGACGAACAGACTTACAGCGTAGGCATGATGACTTTGCTAGGTAATTTTGCGAGTGGGCGCAATGGAATCACAGAACAAGAGGTGGCAGCTTGGAAAGCTGATGCTCGTCTGATGGGCGAGCAACAGCGTTATTTCTTTAGTTTGAATCGCTATGTGTTTTTAGCGTGTCGATAAGCTTCAATCTGATGGATCGTCAGCTTAGCTTGGGGTAGAGAGATCTTGGTCTTCTGTGCTTTGTTCTTTTTCGCGTTGGCGATTCACCCACCAGCCGACCAAAATCACACCACATGCACCGACGCATCCCGGTAAGCTTAAATGCAGGCTAACTTGTTCTAGGCTCAGATGCATGTACGGCATGTGCTCAACAAATTCAGTTTGAATTGCAGCATCCGTAATAATCATCGCTCCACCCAAATAACCGAGTAGACCTGCACCCAAGGTGACGATGGCTGGAACGCGATCCATCAGTTTTAAAACGAGTGAACTGCCCCAAACAACGATAGGGATACTGACGAGTATGCCAAAAATCACCAGCAATAATTTGTGATCGTCATGTGCTTGTTCTGCTGCACTCGCAACAGCAATCACATTATCAATACTCATGACTAAATCTGCCACGATAATGGTTTTAATGGCGCTGATTAAGCGATCACTTCCACTAATGTGGTCATGCGCTTCATCTTCTTCCACCAACAACTTAGCACCTATCCACAGCAGCAATAAGCCGCCTATGATTTTTAAGAAGGGTAGGTCTAGAAGAGTAACGGCAAAAGCAATCAGTACGATACGAACTGCAATGGCACCGACCGTGCCCCACAATATGCCTTTAAATCGTGTCTCTTCGGGTAGATGACGACAAGCGAGTGCGATAACAATGGCATTGTCGCCACCCAACAGAATGTCGATCAAAATAATTTGACCGACTACGATCCAGTTTAGATTTTGAAAAAATTCCAACAT
>CANGLD010000085.1 GCA_947454475.1 Oxalobacteraceae bacterium | reverse complement strand
GTTGATGGATGGTATGGACCTGAAGAAGCAGGCAAAGAAATTATGTCTGGCGTTGAAGCTTATAAAAACGCAGCAAGCAAGCCTAACTTTTAATCAACTCTTATCGAGCCTATCTGTTTTAAAAGGATTGCGTTCGTTGAGTTCATCCATGTATGAGTCGATTCCTGCGCCTTCTCGGCTGAGGAATCGCTCGATGGCATCAGCAAATGCAGGATGAGCAAGCCAGTGAGCAGAATGCGTGCGTTGCGGTAAAAAACCACGCGCCATTTTGTGTTCACCTTGTGCGCCACCTTCAAATGAAGCAATCTTCTCTGCGATACAAAATTCTAAAGGTTGATAATAAGCTGTCTCGAAATGTAGGCAAGCATAGTGTTCAACCGCACCCCAGTAGCGACCATACAATGTAGTTTGATCATAGATCAGTAATGAAGCAGCGATAGGCGTATTCTCGCGCTCAGCGATCACAAGCAAAATATTCTCTGGCATGGTGGCACCTATGCGCAGAAAAAAATCTAGATTTAAATACGGTGTGGAGTAATGCGCACTATAGGTTTGGTCATAACAGCGTTTAAAAAAACGCCAATCACTTTCACATAGATCAGGTCCTTTGATTTGTTTAAAGCGGATGCCTGCTTCTGCAACTTTGCGACGTTCGGCGCGTATATTTTTGCGTTTCTTTTGTTCTAAGGTCGCAAGAAATTCTTCAAAATTTTTATATCCCTTATTCTCCCAATGAAATTGCACGCCAGAGCGCAACATAAAGCCGGCTTCGGCGAGATGATTTGCTTCTACTTCTGTGGGATAAAGAATGTGGGTGGACGATAAACCACGTGTGGTTTGTAACGTTTGTAATGCGCTAATGAGAGCGACTCTACTTGCATCATCGATCGCTAGCAGACGACCACCTGTGACCGGTGTAAAAGGTATAGCAGAAAGAAATTTCGGGTAATAGTCCAAGCCATTTCTTTGATAGGCATCAGCCCAAGCCCAGTCAAAGACATATTCACCGTAAGAGTGAAATTTTTCATACAGCGGCATGGCTGCAACGAGCTGCTCTTGATACCACAAAGTTAAAAATTGCGGCTGCCAACCGGATTCTTTACTTGCGCTGCCGGATTCATGTAGCGCATGCAGAAATGCATACGATAAAAATGGCGTAGGATGGTTTTGTAAGCGCAATAAGCCATCCCATGCTGTTTGCTCAACCTCAGCAAGAGAGGAAACGATACGCGTGCGATAATTCTGATTTTGCAGAGTCGGCCTCATGCCATGACAGTGAATGTAGCAATAGCCCAAATCAACAGCACCGTAGGCGATTTAGCCGGAAACAGTGCAAAAATAGTGGACTGCGCACGACGCGCTTCCCTAGAAGATGCCGATATTCTTTTGACGCCTGAGCTGTCATTAGTCGGTTATCCGCCGGAAGACCTCTTGCTGCGGAGATCATTTTACGCAAAATCTCAATTAGCGTTGCAAGCCTTAGCGCAAGAGCTAGCAGCGTATAAGGATTTGCACGTGATCGTGGGTCATCCTTTGGCGCAGGATGGTCTTCACTATAACGCTGCATCGGTATTGCTAAATGGCGAAATCATATCGACCTATCGTAAGCATGCGCTGCCCAACTACACAGTCTTTGATGAGAAGCGTTATTTTTCTAGTGCTGAGGATGCTTGTACCTTTTCACTAAAAGGTGTGTGTTTTGGTATTAATATTTGTGAAGATACTTGGTTTGATGAGGCACCTGCTCGAGCACGTGCAGCAGGTGCTGAGGTGTTATTGGTACTCAATGCCTCGCCGTATCACATGCAAAAACAGCATCTACGGCACGATGTCATGCGTTTTAATGTATCTGCACAAGGCATGACGTTGGTATACGCCAATTTGGTCGGAGCGCAAGATGAATTAGTTTTTGATGGTGGTTCTTTTGTCATGAATGCCAGTGGCACTATCACCAATCAGTTACCGCATTTTGTGGAAGCTTGTGTAACAGTCAGTTTTGATGGTGCGCAGCCAATTGCGCATAGCCTGCCTCAAGATCTGTCTACAGATGCACAAGTATATGCAGCACTGGTGTTAGGTGTGCAAGATTATGTAGGCAAGAATGGATTTACGGGCGCGATTATTGGTTTATCAGGTGGAGTGGATTCTGCACTCACATTAGCCATTGCAGTGGATGCACTGGGAGCAGATAAAGTCCGTGCAGTCATGATGCCATCACCTTATACCGCAGAGATTTCTTGGATAGATTCACGTGAGATGGTGCAGCGTCTGGGTGTGAAATATGATGAAATCGCTATCAATGATTGTTTTTCAGCTTTTCGTGATGCACTAGCTTTTGAATTTAAAGACTTGCCAGAGGATGCAACAGAAGAAAATCTGCAAGCCCGCATCAGAGGCACTTTGCTGATGGCGTTGTCTAACAAAAGTGGCGCGATTGTTCTCACCACAGGAAACAAAAGTGAAATGGCAGTGGGTTACTGCACTTTGTATGGCGACATGGCAGGTGGCTTTGCCGTGATTAAAGATATTGCAAAAACACTGGTGTATCAGCTGTGTAGTTATAGAAATAGCATCAGTGATGTCATACCAGAGCGCATACTGACGCGTGCACCCTCGGCAGAATTGCGGCCGAATCAAACAGATCAGGATTCCTTGCCCAGCTATGAAATCTTAGATGGCATCATGCAAGGTTATATGGAAGACGGTCTGGGCATTGCAGAACTGCTAGAGGCGGGGTATCTTAAAGAAGATATTGATAAGATTATTCGTCTTATCAAGCTCAATGAGTACAAACGGCGTCAAGCACCGATAGGTGTGCGTGTGACGCATAGGGCTTTTGGGAGAGATTGGCGTTACCCGATTACCTCCAAATTTCGTGAGCAGTAAGTCGTTAGCAGAACGATGAGAAAATAGTCGGCATATTCATCATTACAACATTGAGGAGTTACTCATGAAGCAAATCACAGCAATCATTAAGCCATTTAAGCTAGATGAAGTTCGTGAAGCATTGGCAGCCGTTGGTGTGAGTGGATTAACTGTGACCGATGTAAAAGGCTTTGGCAGACAAAAAGGACACACCGAGTTATATCGTGGTGCTGAATATGTTGTTGATTTTTTGCCTAAGGTAAAAGTCGAAGCTGTGGTTGCCAACGAAACAGTTGAACTTGCAGTTGATGCCATTATCAAAGCTGCACGCACTGGCAAAATTGGTGATGGAAAAATCTTTGTGCGTCAGGTTGATGAAGTCATTCGTATACGCACTGGTGAAACAGGTGAAGAAGCAGTCTGATGCTAGCTTAGTTAGCTACTAAGTTAGTTACGCATTTAGCCTTTGAGTAACACCACTAACGCGCCGCTTCCACCTTCTGCGGCGCGTGCTTGGCAAAACGCCATGACTTCTTCTTTTTGTACTAACCAGTTTCGTACTTTCTTTTTCAAGACGGGTTCTTTATTCGCTGAACCCAAACCCTTGCCATGAATAATGCGCACACAGCGATAACCTTTGCGCAGTGCATGGCGTAAAAACAGGACTACGGCTTCGCGTGCTTCATCAGTACGTAAGCCGTGTAAATCCAGTTGTTCTTGTATCACCCACGCGCCACGTCGTAACTTGCGCAAAACATCTTGTCCCACACCATTGCGTGCAAAACTTAATTCTTCATCGGATTCCATCAGTGTTTCAACACTGAATTCATCAGAGAGTGATTCTTCTAATGCAGCTTGTTCATCGGCTAAATGATGTCGTGCAACTGGTAAGGGTCTGGGCGCATCAACAAGCACGCGCTCTTCTACACTCAAAGGTTGGACATTACCGATACTAGCGCGAAAAAGATTGGCTTCCCGCTCCATTTCGCGCTCTTGCTCTAAACGTTGTTGCTCTTTTTCTGCGCGCAATTCTGCTTCGACTGCAAGTTGTTTTTGCAGTGCTTGTAAATCCGCAAAATTTTTCAGCGAAGTAGACATAAGCAATCATGCGTAATCAAGCAGTCTTAGAAAATTTAATCCAAGCTTTCTAAATAACGTTGAGCATCGAGTGCTGCCATACAGCCTGTGCCTGCACTGGTGATGGCTTGACGATAAATATGATCTTGTACATCACCGGCAGCAAACACACCTTGCACACTGGTGGCAGTTGCCATGCCTTCTAAGCCAGTTTGCGTGACGATATAACCATTGTTCATTTTTAATTGGCCATCAAAAATACTGGTGTTAGGTTTATGACCAATCGCAATGAACACACCATGCAAAGGAATAGAAGTGATATTGCCTTCTGTTGATTTGATATTAATGCCTGTTACACCACTATCATCACCGGTGACAGCATCTAAGGTGTGATGCCATTGAATATCAACTTTGCCTTCTGCTACTTTTGCCATCAAACGATCAACTAAAATTGGTTCGGCACGGAATTTATCGCGACGATGTACAACCGTAACTTTTTTTGCAATGTTAGAGAGGTAGAGAGCTTCTTCAACGGCAGTATTACCACCACCCACCACGGCCACATCTTGATTGCGATAGAAAAAGCCATCGCAAGTTGCGCAAGCTGAGACACCTTTGCCCATGAAACTCTCTTCAGATGGCAATCCCAAATATTGCGCTGATGCGCCGGTTGCAATGATGAGTGCATCACAGGTGTACACACCAGAATCACCCTCCAGACGGATAGGTTTTTCATTCAGATGCGTGGTGTGGATATGATCAAATACAATCTCAGTATTAAAACGTTCTGCATGTTGTAACAATCGTTGCATGAGCTCAGGACCTTGTACGCCCATGGGATCGCCGGGCCAGTTTTCCACATCGGTGGTTGTCATAAGTTGACCGCCTTGTTCAACGCCAGTAATCAACACAGGATTAAGATTGGCGCGTGCAGCATAGACAGCAGCGCTATAACCGGCAGGACCGGAACCAAGAATCAGGACACGAGCATGTTTTGGGGTAGACATAAATTTTTCAAAAAAAAGATGAGAAGAAAACGGAAACTGACAGGCCTAAAAAGGATGAATACAGAGGACAATATCCAGCATTTGCAGTCCAACGTATTGATTAGCACGTGGTTGTGGTCGGGAGGTGTATCATCGTGCCCGAAACCATGCGATAGTGCCGCTCAGTTAAGACGCAAATTATAGTCGACCTACCAATTCCGCATCGTAGCGATACAAAATCAATTAGCAATGACCAGAACGACTCCTAGCTATAGCCGTAATCCTCAAGTTGACGCGCCAACGCCTCTTCCCAACCGTTTATTGCGTTTGCTTTCAGAAGCACGCTGGTTAGGTTTTGCTGTTGTCTCGGTTTACCTGACCCTGATTTTTTTCACGTTTTCTGCGCAAGATCCAGGTTGGTCACATGCTACCTCCCTCAACCGCGCCTCGAATTGGGGTGGCTTAATCGGTGCTTGGCTTGCAGATCTCTTTTTATATATTTTTGGTTTTTCTGCATGGTGGTTTTGTGTTGCCTTAATTGCATTAGTTTGGGTCAGCTATAAACAATTAGCCAATCGCTTTTTGCTACAAAAAACAGTCAATCCAGCGCATCGCTATGAACCGCTGATTCGCGGCTGCGGTTTCGTCATGCTGATGTTGGGTAGTTCAGGTTTGGAATTTGTACGTATGTACACACTGAAAGCCCAACTACCGCGTGCGCCAGGTGGTGTATTGGGTGAATTATTTGGTGGCAGTGCGCAAACTGCATTTGGCTTCAATGGCTCAACGCTCATCATGCTGATGTTGTTTGGATTAGGTTTTAGTTTGTGCTTCCATGTTTCATGGATGGCAGTAGCAGAAAAATTAGGTGGCGCTCTTGAAGGTGTAGCGCAGTGGGCCATCGCTTTTTATGCAGCACGTCAAGATAGGAAAGTCGGGCAAGAAGCAGCAGTTAAACGGGTTGAAGTGGTTGTGCAAGAGCGTGCAAGAATTATTGAAAGCCCGCCTATACACATAGAACCGCAAGTGGTTGTGGTGCCGCGTTCAGAGCGCATGGAAAAAGAAAAGCAAGTTTCACTTTTCTTAGATATGCCGGATACAAATTTGCCGCCACTCTCGATATTAGATGAGCCACCGCATAACCAAGAAACCGTCAGTGTCGAGACCTTGGAATTTGTGAGTCGTCTGATTGAGAAAAAACTCTCAGACTTTGGTGTGGAAGTGAAAGTCGTTGCGGCTTATCCAGGACCAGTTGTTACGCGTTATGAGATTGAGCCAGCAGTAGGTGTGAAAGGTAGTCAGATTGTAAATTTAGCGCGTGATTTAGCGCGTGCACTATCACTGATATCGATTCGTGTAGTAGAGACCATACCTGGCAAAAATTATATGGGATTAGAACTACCTAATCCTAAACGCCAAATTGTTAGGCTCTCTGAAATCGTTGGCTCAAAAGTGTATAACGATGGCACCTCATCTCTTACCATAGGATTAGGTAAAGATATCGCTGGTAATCCAGTCGTTGCTGATTTAGCCAAAATGCCGCATCTGCTAATTGCAGGTACGACAGGCTCAGGTAAATCAGTAGGTATCAACGCTACGATCTTATCCTTGCTCTATAAAGCTGATCCGAATCAAGTGCGTTTGATATTGATTGATCCTAAGATGTTAGAGCTATCGATTTATGAAGGCATACCGCATCTACTCGCACCTGTTGTAACAGATATGCGTCAAGCAGGACATGCATTGAACTGGGCAGTGGCAGAGATGGAGCGGCGTTATAAACTCATGTCTAAACTAGGTGTGCGTAATCTCGCGGGTTATAACCAGAAAATCATTGATGCAGAAAAACGCGAAGAAAAAATTTCGAATCCATTTAGCTTGACGCCAGATGCACCTGAGCCTTTAGAAAAACTACCTACCATCGTTATCATCATTGATGAGTTGGCAGATTTAATGATGGTAGTCGGCAAGAAGGTAGAAGAACTGATTGCACGTATCGCGCAAAAAGCGCGTGCAGCAGGCATACATTTAATTCTTGCTACTCAACGTCCGTCGGTGGATGTGATTACGGGTTTGATTAAAGCGAATATACCAACGCGTATAGCCTTCCAAGTGAGTAGCAAAATTGATTCACGGACTATTCTGGATCAAATGGGTGCCGAAGCGTTGTTAGGTATGGGTGACATGCTGTATATGCCACCGGGTACAGGATTGCCTATGCGTGTGCATGGTGCTTTTGTTTCAGATGAAGAAGTGCATCGTGTCGTACAACATCTGAAATCCCAAGGCGAACCCAATTACATTGAAGGCATATTAGAAGGTGGAAGCTCTGAAGATGGTGGTGTTGATTTACTCTCAGGTGAATCAGCCAGTGCAGAAGCTGATCCTTTGTATGATCAGGCAGTAGCAATCGTTTTGAAAAATCGGCGCGCCTCTATCTCTTTAGTGCAACGCCATTTGCGTATTGGTTATAACCGCGCAGCGCGTTTACTTGAACAAATGGAGAGGAGTGGCTTGGTCTCAACCATGCAATCAAATGGCAATCGTGAAATCTTGGTCCCAGTTGGTAATGCTGAATAAATTTAATCAAACCCTCTGCTTTGTTATTGTGTGGTGTTCAACTGCACTTGTTCATGCTAGTGCACTTGAACAATTTAAATCCTTTGTGAGCGGCACTCGTGCAGCACGAGGTGAATTTACGCAGCGTATGGTAAAAAAAGATGGTGAGACCGGCAATCTCAAACTCTCGAATGCATCAAATGGCAATTTTCAATTTGCCAGACCAGGGAAATTTATTTGGATTTATAAAAAACCTTACGAACAGATTTTGCAGGCAGATGGTGAAAAACTGTTTATTTACGATAAAGATTTAAACCAAGTCACGATTAAAATATTGGGCAATGCAATTGGTTCATCACCAGCAGCGATACTTTTTGGTAGTAATGATTTAGAAAAAAACTTTACGCTTTCTGAAGCGGGTATACGTGATGGTATTGAATGGTTACAAGCTATACCGAAAGCAAAAGACACAGCGTTTGAAAAAATAGGCATAGGTTTGAAAGATGGCATGCCAGTCGCGATGGAGTTGCGTGATAGCTTTGGTCAAGTTTCCTTGTTATCGTTTACGCAGATAGAAAAAAATCCTGCCATGCCTGCGAATCAGTTTCGCTTTGTAATTCCTAAGGGCGCTGACGTCCTACAGCAATAAATTCCCATTCTATGAGCGCAGTCCCTCTCGCAGAACGTCTGCGCCCAACCACTCTTGATCAAGTAATAGGTCAAACCCATTTATTGGGTTCAGGTAAACCCTTGCGTGTTGCGTTTGAATCAGGTCAACCTCATTCCATGATTTTATGGGGACCACCGGGTGTAGGTAAAACTACTTTAGCGCGTTTAATGGCAGAGGGCTTTAATTCAGAGTTCATAGCTTTATCTGCAGTCTTATCGGGTGTGAAAGACATACGTGAAGCCGTTGAGCGTGCGCAAATCTTACAAGCTAACTCGGGTCGCAAAACTATTTTGTTTGTAGATGAAGTACATCGTTTCAATAAAAGTCAGCAAGATGCATTTCTACCGCATGTGGAAAGTGGTTTATTTACTTTCATAGGTGCCACTACTGAAAACCCTTCCTTTGAAGTGAATGGTGCGCTGCTGTCACGCGCTGCTGTATATGTGTTGCGGCCGCTGAGTGAAACAGATCTCGCCACGTTGATAGAACGTGCTTTATCCATTCTAGAAAAAAACATCACAATTGCGGATGATGCGCGGGATGTTTTAATTGCGAGTGCGGATGGTGACGGTCGCAAATTGCTGAATAATTTAGAGATAGTTTTGCGATCTGCTGCATTAAAACAGCAAGCAACCATCGATGCTGAATTATTAAAAGATAGTTTAGGTGATGCGCTACGTCGCTTTGATAAAGGTGGCGATAGTTTCTATGATCAGATTTCAGCGTTGCATAAATCTGTGCGCGGTTCACATCCTGATGCAGCTTTATATTGGTTGGTGCGCATGTTAGATGGCGGAGCCGATCCACGTTATTTATCGCGTCGATTAATACGTATGGCATCAGAAGACATAGGATTAGCAGATCC
>CANGLD010000084.1 GCA_947454475.1 Oxalobacteraceae bacterium | reverse complement strand
TTCCAAAAAGCAGTCGGCAAAGGCTTGATGAAAGTCTTTTCTAAGATGGGTATATCCACTTACATGTCTTACTGTGGCGCGCAAATCTTTGAAGCGATTGGATTGAATAAAGCGTTGATTGAGCAATACTTCAAAGGCACTGCGTCAAATGTTGAAGGTATCGGTGTATTTGAAGTCGCAGAAGAAGCATTGCGCTTACATCATCTGGCGTTTAGTGCTGATCCAGTATTGGCACATGCTTTAGATGCGGGTGGTGAATATGCTTATCGTGTGCGTGGTGAAGATCATATGTGGACACCGGATGCGATTGCAAAATTACAGCATTCAACCCGTGCTAATAATTTCAACACTTATAAAGAATATGCGCAGATCATTAATGATCAATCCAAGCGTCATATGACTTTGCGTGGTTTATTCGAATTTAAAATAGATCCATCTAAAGCGATTCCATTAGATGAAGTCGAGTCTGCCAAAGAAATCGTTAAACGTTTTGCTACGGGTGCGATGTCACTGGGTTCTATTTCTACTGAGGCGCATGCAACATTAGCGATAGCAATGAATCGTATCGGTGGTAAATCGAATACCGGTGAAGGTGGCGAAGATGAAAATCGTTATCGCAATGAATTGCGTGGCATTCCTATCAAAAAAGGTGACACGCTCGCTTCTATCATTGGTAAAGATCGCGTAGAAGTTGATTTACCTTTGCAAGATGGTGATTCACTGCGTTCAAAAATCAAACAAGTGGCTTCTGGTCGCTTTGGTGTCACAACCGAGTATCTGACATCAGCAGAACAAATTCAAATCAAGATGGCACAAGGTGCCAAGCCAGGCGAGGGAGGTCAGCTTCCAGGTCATAAAGTGTCTGAGTACATCGCTAAATTGCGTTTCTCTGTACCTGGTGTAGGTTTGATTTCACCACCACCGCATCATGATATTTATTCGATTGAAGACTTAGCGCAGTTAATTCACGATTTAAAGAACGCTAATCCTACTGCATCGATTTCAGTCAAGCTCGTATCTGAGGTTGGTGTCGGTACTGTGGCAGCAGGTGTAGCGAAAGCGAAAGCAGATCACGTTGTGATCGCAGGTCATGATGGTGGTACGGGAGCCTCACCTTTGTCTTCGGTGAAGCATGCAGGTTCGCCATGGGAATTAGGCTTAGCAGAGACACAGCAAACTTTAGTGTTGAATCGTTTGCGTAGTCGTATTCGTGTGCAAACAGATGGCCAAATCAAAACAGGTCGTGATGTTGTGATTGCTGCGTTGTTAGGTGCAGATGAATTAGGTTTTTCAACCGCTCCTCTCGTAGTAGAGGGTTGCATCATGATGCGTAAGTGTCACTTGAATACTTGCCCAGTTGGTGTGGCTACACAAGATCCTGTGTTACGTGCGAAATTCCAAGGCAAGCCTGAGCATGTCGTGAACTACTTCTTCTTTGTTGCCGAAGAAGCGCGTCAAATCATGGCGCAGCTGGGTATTAAAACATTCAATGAGTTGATAGGCCGTACAGATTTGCTCGATAAATCCAAAGCCATCACGCATTGGAAAGCACAAGGTCTGGATTTTAGTAAGATTTTCTATCAACCGAATGTGCCTGCGTCTGAACCACGTTATCAAGTTGAGACCCAAGATCATGGTTTAGAAAAAGCACTGGATCATAAATTAATAGCGCAAGCTAAACCTGCAATTGATAAAGGTGAAAAAGTTTCTTTCATTTCGCCCGTTAAAAATTTAAATCGTACGGTGGGCGCGATGTTGTCGGGTGAAGTGGCAAAGAAATATGGCCATGAAGGTTTGCCTGATGACACGATACATATTCAGTTGCAAGGTACAGCGGGACAATCTTGTGGTGCATTTTTAGCGCATGGTGTAACGCTAGATTTAGTCGGCGAAGGCAATGACTATGTAGGTAAGGGATTGTCAGGTGGTCGCATTATTGTGCGTCCTAATACAGAGTTCCGTGGACGTGCAGTAGAAAACATCATCATTGGTAATACGGTGTTGTATGGCGCGATTGCCGGTGAGGCTTTCTTCAACGGTGTAGCAGGTGAGCGTTTTGCAGTGCGTAATTCAGGTGCGATAACCGTGGTGGAAGGTACAGGCGATCATGGTTGTGAATACATGACTGGCGGTACGGTTGTGGTGCTGGGTGAGACTGGTCGTAATTTTGCAGCAGGTATGTCAGGTGGTATTGCCTACATCTATGATGAAGATGGTAGCTTTGCACATAAATGCAATCTGTCTATGGTCACATTAGAAAGCGTATTGAGTGTTGCGGATCAAGAAAGCAAACTCGATAAATCCATTTGGCATAGTTTGAAACGAAATGGCGAAGCTGAAGCGGATGAAGCGATTGTCAAAGGTTTGATAGAACGTCATTTCAAACACACTGGCAGTACACGTGCACGCAATCTATTAGATGACTGGACCAATGCGCGTAGCAAATTCGTCAAAGTATTCCCATCTGAGTACAAACGTGCTCTAGGTGAAATGCATGCAGCAAAAACTGTTAAAGCAAAAGAAAAAGCACTGGCGTAAAGATGTCATAGTTGATCGGTGATGTTTTAACGTGTCACCGATCATTTTCTATACAAAATATTGTGAGTAAAAAATGGGAAAAGTAACAGGCTTTATGGAATTTAAACGCTTGCAAGAAGCAAGCGAAGCACCACAGTCACGCAAAAAACACTACAAAGAATTTCAAGTGCATTTGTCTGATGCTGACGCTAAAACGCAGGGTGCGCGTTGCATGGATTGCGGCATACCTTTTTGTAATAACGGCTGTCCAGTTAACAACATCATTCCTGATTGGAATGATCTGGTTTATCACGGCAATTATGAAGAGGCTTTAGAGACCCTGCATTCAACGAATAATTTTCCTGAATTCACTGGCCGCATTTGTCCTGCTCCTTGTGAAGCAGCGTGTACCTTAGGCATTAATGATGATCCTGTCGGAATTAAATCGATTGAGCACTTTATTATCGATAAGGGTTGGGAAAATGGTTGGGTGAAGCCTTTACCTGCCGCAACTAAAACAGGTAAAAAAGTAGCAGTAGTAGGTTCTGGCCCAGCCGGTATGGCAGCAGCACAGCAATTAGCGCGTGTAGGTCATGCAGTGACTGTGTTTGAAAAAAATGATCGTGTGGGCGGCTTGCTGCGTTATGGCATTCCTGACTTCAAAATGGAAAAAACACACATCGATCGTCGTGTAGAACAAATGCAAGCTGAAGGTGTAACTTTCCGTACCGGTGTATTAGTGGGTAAGGATTTCCCAGCTGGGATTTTGAATCTGGCAAAAGAAACAATTTCACCTGAACAGTTGAATAAAGAGTTTGATGCAGTCGTGATTGCGGGTGGCGCTGAAGTGCCGCGTGATTTACCTGTTCCAGGTCGTGAATTGCAAGGCGTGCACTATGCAATGGAATTCCTGCCACTGCAAAATAAAGTCAATGCAGGTGATAAATTAAAAGATCAAATCATGGCCACTGGTAAGCATGTGGTGGTGATAGGTGGGGGTGATACAGGATCTGATTGTGTGGGCACATCTAATCGTCATGGCGCTGCTTCGGTTACGCAATTTGAACTGATGCCTCAGCCACCTGAAGTTGAAAATAAACCTATGGTCTGGCCTTACTGGCCAACCAAGATGCGCACCTCTTCTTCACATGAAGAAGGTTGTGAACGTGATTGGGCAGTAGCGACTAAACGTTTGGAAGGTAAGAACGGAAAAGTTGAAAAACTGATTGCTGCGCGTATAGAGTTTAAAGACGGCAAGATGACGGAAGTCCCACATTCCGAATTTGAAATGAAAGCGGATCTAGTTTTATTGGCAATGGGGTTTGTTTCACCTGTCACCACCATATTAGATGCATTCGGTGTAGAAAAAGATGCACGTGGCAATGTACGTGCCAGTACGGATGGCGAAGGCTGCTATCACACATCCCAAGCAAAAGTTTTTGCAGCAGGCGATGTGCGTCGTGGTCAGTCTTTAGTTGTTTGGGCTATACGTGAAGGCCGTCAATGTGCCCGTGCAGTCGATGAATTTTTAATGGGTTCATCCGTACTGCCTCGTTAAATCAAGCTCAAGCAAGGATTTCATACCTTGTGCATTGTTCATTGATGAAATAGCCAGCACGTGCTGGCTATTTTCATATTTATAAGTTCTCAATTTCAATAACGTAATTGCAGTCAGAAAATAGGGCGGCATGCATTACAATCTGAATAATCATTGTTGATTTGGCCATCTAGTGTCTCCTCTTGTAGAAATTCGTGACCTGCAATTTGCCTATGGCGACAGACCCCTGTTGTCCGGTTTGAATATGGCATTCCCGCGTGGGCAAATTATTGCTGTGATGGGGGGTTCAGGTTCAGGCAAGACTACAGTGCTGCGATTAATTGGTGGTCAATTGCGTGCGCAATCAGGCAGTGTGATTGTGGATGGCAAAGAAGTCGCTTCACTTGCACTGAGTGATTTATATGCGATGCGTCGCAAAATGGGTATGTTGTTTCAACATGGTGCTTTATTCACAGATTTGACTGTGTTTGAGAATGTTGCGTTTCCTTTGCGCGAACATACCAATTTGTCTGAGTCCATGCTGCATGATTTAGTGTTATTGAAGTTACACGCAGTGGGTTTATCAAATGCAGCGCATCTTAAACCTGCAGAAATTTCAGGTGGTATGGCGCGTCGTGTTGCACTAGCTCGCGCGATTGCATTAGATCCGCAACTCATCATGTATGACGAACCTTTTGCTGGACTCGATCCTATCTCTATGGGTGTAACGGCGAATTTAATTCGCAAGTTGAATGATGCATTAGGCTCGACATCCATACTGGTTTCGCATGATGTGCATGAATCATTTTTGATTGCAGATTATGTGTATTTTCTTTCACAAGGTCGCATCGTAGCGCATGGCACGCCAGATCAAATGCGTGAATCGAGTGACCCTTACGTCAAACAATTTGTGAATGCGCAAGCCGATGGTCCCGTGCCGTTTCATTATCCTGGTCGCTCTCTTGCAGCACAGCTAGGACTGTCGGAGCCTGCAACATGACGCAGTCTCTGGCAAAGTTAGGCGCGATGGTGAGAACCATGCTCTCAGATTGTGGCGCTGCTACTCGCACCTTCATCACTTTGTTAGCAGGATCGAGTGCGTTATTACGTCGTCCTCGTTTAGTGACAGATCAAATTCATTTCATTGGTAATTATTCGCTAGTGATTATTGCTGTATCAGGATTGTTTGTTGGTTTTGTATTAGGGCTGCAAGGTTATTACACGCTGAATAAATATGGCTCTGAACAAGCCTTAGGTTTGTTAGTTGCGTTGTCGTTAACCCGTGAATTGGGTCCTGTGGTGACGGCATTATTGTTTGCAGGTCGTGCGGGTACATCGCTCACTGCAGAAATAGGTTTGATGAAAGCGGGTGAGCAATTAGCTGCAATGGAAATGATGGCAGTCGATCCTTTGCACAGAATATTAGCGCCGCGTTTTTGGGCCGGCGTGATTGCTATGCCTATCTTAGCTGCGATATTTAGTGCAGTGGGTATATTCGGTGGTTACCTAGTTGGCGTAGGATTAATTGGTGTTGATGAGGGCGCATTCTGGTCGCAAATGCAGGGTGGTGTGGATGTGTGGAGTGATGTAGCTAATGGCGTAGTAAAAAGCTTTGTGTTTGGTGTAGCAGTCACTTTCATCGCTTTATATCAAGGCTATCAAGCAGCACCGACTCCTGAAGGTGTAGCGCGCGCGACTACTCGCACTGTCGTCATAGGGTCATTGGTTGTTTTATGGTGTGATTTTTTACTGACGGCGCTGATGTTTTCTTAATGCCGTCTGAGAGTTTTACCGAGGAATAAAGTATGCAACGCAAATCTCTTGATGTCTGGGTCGGCCTCTTCGTAGTACTAGGCGCGCTCGCGTTAATGTTTCTTGCTTTAAGAGCGGGAAATATGAGTTCTATGAGTTTTGGTTCCAGTTATACCGTGACTGCGCATTTTGATAATATCGGTGGATTGAAACCTCGTGCACCTATCAAAAGTGCAGGCGTTGTGGTTGGACGAGTGGAGAGTATAGGGTTTGATGATAAAAAATTTCAGGCGCTGGTGACGATGCGTTTGCAGTCAGAGTATCAATTTCCAAAAGATACTTCCGCTAAAATTTTAACTTCAGGCCTTTTAGGTGAGCAATATATAGGATTAGAACCTGGTGGCGACCTAAAGAATTTTGCTCAGGGTGATCGCATTAAGAGTACGCAGTCAGCGATAGTGCTTGAAAATCTGATTAGTCAGTTTTTATTTAGTAAAGCAGCAGAGACAAATAGTAAGGAAGAAAAAAAATGATGAATACAAAAAAACTGTGTCGTTGGATGGGATTAATGTTGATTGCAACTACCTTTTCAGGTTGCGCTGTAGTCATGTCGCCTAATGCAGGTAAAGATCCACGTGATCCTTATGAGCGCTATAACCGTTCTATGTTTAGCTTTAATCAAGAGCTAGACAAGAAAGTACTCAAGCCTGTCGCAACAGCGTATACAGACTACACCCCCGATTTTTTACAAACCGTGATTGGTAATTTTTTCTCCAATATCGGTGATGTATGGACAGCAGCAAATAATTTCTTACAAGGTAAGCCGCGTGATGGCACCACCGATGTAATGCGCGTGGTATTCAACTCAACTATAGGTCTAGCAGGTTTACTCGATATCGCCACACCAGCCGGTTTGCCTAAACACGAAGAAGATTTCGGTCAAACATTGGGTGTCTGGGGTGTGAAATCTGGTCCCTATGTAGTCTTGCCAGTATATGGATCGAGCACGATGCGTGATGCGACTGCGAAACCTATAGACTGGGCAGGCGATCCATTAGGTTATGTAGATAACATACGCGCGCGTAATTCAGGACGAGCTATTCGTATTGTTGATGATCGTGCGTCATTATTAGGGGCATCAAAACTAATGGAAGGCGCTGCTTTAGATCCTTATGAGTTCATGCGTGATGCTTATTTGCAGCGTCGTGCTAGTCGGATTAATGATCAGCAGTAAACCTATTTTTTGATTTGTCTGGGTGTGGCGTTCAGTCGGTATTTTTAGGGTTAGTGGGTGAGATGCTAGTGTTTGATATGATGCGTCTTAATGTGCCAATTTCGCTTCTAGAATGCATAGCGAAACTATTAACCAAAACCGACTCATCGCCAGACCATGACAATCAGTAGACGTTTTTTCATACTCGCACTCACGCTCACGCTCAGCGTATCAACGGTGCATGCAAATCAGCCGCAAATTGAAGCGCCTGATGTCTTGATCAAGCGGATTAGTCAGGAAGTGTTGGATCTGGCTAAGACCGATAAACGCGTGCAGTCGGGTGATCAGGACCGCATCATGGAAGTGGTCCTAACCAAAATTATCCCGTATGTGAATTTTCAGCGCATGACGGCAATGGCAGTAGGCCGTTATTGGCGTGATGCCACTCCAGAGCAACAAGCCGCCCTGACCAAAGAATTTAGAACCTTGCTGATTTACACCTACTCAGGTGCGATTTCCCAAGTGCGTAATCAAAAACTAGAATTTAAGCCCATGCGTGCGGCGCCGGAGGATGATGAGGTTGAAGTCAGATCCATGGTGTTGCAACCACGCGGTGAGCCCATACAACTGAATTATCGTCTTGAAAAGACCGCTACCGGTTGGAAGATTTTTGATGTCAATATTCTGGGAGCCTGGCTCATCGAAACCTACAAAGGTAGTTTTTCGACCGAGATAGGTAAAGGCGGTATAGATGGTTTGATCAAGGTGCTAGTGGAACGTAACAAGCGTTTGGCGGTCGCACCAGCCAAGGCTAGCAAAACGAAATCGGCTGACTAGCTTTCAAGGCAATCATGGCATTTGCACCGCATTCACTGACGATGTCTGACGCTAACGCGGCTCTAGAGCAGGGCTGCGCGGCTATCGCAGCAGGAGAAAGCCAAATTGACCTCAGTCAGTTGGTTGGTGCTGATTCCACTGCCGTAGCAGCACTTCTAGCTTGGAAGCGTGTAGCCCAAAGTAAGGGCAAACCCCTCGCATTTCTCGGTGCATCAGCTTCGTTGAAAAGTCTGGCCAAGTTATATGGCGTTGAAGACTTACTGTTTGCCTAATTTTTTGCCTGAATTCGCCTCCTATTTTTTTCTGGGCTGAGATATGCCTCCGACATATCCCCGTTAGTGCCACTGCGGAATCAGTGAAATCACCTATAATCGGAGTCTTTGGCGTGCTGTTAAAACAGACGCTCATCCTCTCTCATTTCTCATGTCTGCCATACAAATACGCAATGTTAAAAAGCGCTTTGGTTCCTTACAGGCGCTAGGCGATGTGTCGCTTAACATTGAAGAGGGCGAATTCTTTGGTTTGCTCGGGCCCAACGGTGCGGGTAAGACCACACTGATTTCTATTATTGCTGGATTGTCGCGAGCGGATGCTGGTGCAGTCAGTATTCAGGGGCATGATGTGGTCACGGACTATCGTCAGGCGCGCAGACTGCTCGGCGTCGTGCCGCAAGAACTGGTCTTCGATCCATTTTTCACCGTACGTGAAACACTACGTATGCAGTCAGGTTACTTTGGTTTGCATAACAATGATGCTTGGATCGATGAGGTCATGCATAACCTGGATCTCACCGGTAAAGCAGACAGTAATATGCGTTCACTTTCAGGCGGCATGAAGCGTCGTGTATTAGTTGCGCAAGCATTGGTACATAAACCACCTGTCATCATGTTGGACGAACCCACTGCTGGTGTGGATGTGGAATTACGTCAGACCTTATGGAAATTTATTTCGCGCTTAAATCGTGAAGGTCACACGGTAATATTGACCACGCATTATCTAGAAGAAGCGCAGGCTTTGTGTAATCGCATCGCTATGCTCAAGCTAGGAAAAGTCGTGGCATTGGATTCAACGGCAGCACTGATTAAACGGATTTCTGGTTCACAGTTAGTCGTCAAACTAGCTGAAGGAACTTTGCCATCAAGTTTGCATGCATTGTTATCGCATCCAGATGAAGTCAGTGCAGAAAAAAAATATGCATTGAGAGTGACGGATCCTTCAGAAGTGGAATCTATTCTTGC
>CANGLD010000083.1 GCA_947454475.1 Oxalobacteraceae bacterium | reverse complement strand
TTCATCGCTAGGTGAGACCCCAGATAACACTTCTACCTTAGCGCCAAAATCTTTGCCTAGTTCAACGGCTTTTAATTTGACTTTACCTTGTGCATCAACTGATGCAACGCGTGGGCCTTCACCGCGAAGTAGTAGAGTATTGACTGGTACGACGATGCCAGCGCGATGATGGGCAGTGACCTGCACTTCAATATATGAACCAGGTAACAACTCTCCACTAGAATTGGCTACACTAATTTCTACTTGCAGACTACGACTAGCAGGATCAATGGCTCGTGCAGTGCGAGTGACCACACCAGAAAATTTTCGATTCGGTAATTCAGCTAAGCGTAGAGCGACTGTCTGACCTTCTTTAATATTTTTTGCATAGACTTGTGGGACATAGACATAAGCTCGCAAAGAACTGGATTGTGTCAGTATGAATAAAGGTTTACTACCATTGCTGCCTGCATCAATTAAATCGCCTATGTTCACATTACGACGTGTGATGACGCCATCAAATGGCGCTGTGACACGAGTGAAAGAGAGTAATTCTTTCAATCTTTGTACATTCGCTTCGGCTACATTTAAATTCGATACAGCTTGCTCATAATTACTGCGACGTTCATCAAATTCTTGTTGCGATACCGCTTTTTGTTCGAGTAAAGCATGCCAGCGATCTACGGTGACTTTCGCTAAACTTAAAGCGGATTGCAGTTGTTGTTTAGATGCTTGCGCTTGATTGAGTTGTTGTTCTATTTCAGGGCTACTGATCTCAGCGAGTAAATCGCCTTTTTTAACTTGACTGCCTATATCTTTAGTCCAACGCAAAAGATAACCACTAGCGCGTGCAGAGATAGGTGACTCAATTTGACCAAGCAACGTAGCAGGTAATGCAATTGTTTGGCCTTCGCCATTCGCTTCAGGATGTATGGTGCTGGCGTAATGCTGTGCATTGTTTTTTGTTTGAGCTACTAAGTCTTTGGCCTCAGAATGTTTGCGTAATAAAGCAAAGCCACCACCAGTCACTAAAACAATTAATACAGCGAGAAAGCCTAACCGTAATTTATGCAAGGTACGCACTCTATGTATTTGACGTAATTGATGGCCATGTATGCCGAGTAAGTTATGACGAGGTTGTGTCATCGATCAAGATCCTTGAGGCAAAGCAGTAGTGTGGGCAGACTCACGCTTGTTAAGAAAGCGGTGCACTGATGCAAAAATAATAGGAACAAAAAATAAAGTAGAGACGGTAGAAAATAATAAGCCGCCAATCACTGCACGACCTAAAGGTGCATTTTGTTCTGCGCCTTCACCTATGCCTAATGCCATAGGCAACATACCGATAATCATAGCGGCAGCAGTCATGAGCACAGGTCGTATACGGGTAGAGCCCGCTTCTAATGCGGCAGAAAGAGGCGGTATGCCATCACGTAAACGTTGTAGAGCAAATGACACTAACAAAATACTATTCGCCGTCGCAACACCCATAGTCATGATCGCACCAGTGAGTGCGGGTACGGATAAATGCGTGCCCGTTAAAAACAACATCCATGCTATGCCTGCGAGCGCAGCAGGTAAGGTGCTCACAATAATAAGTGGATCTATCCAAGACTGAAAATTCACAACGATAAGTAAGTACACTAATACGATAGCGCCAGCTAATCCTAACAGTAAGCCTGAATACGAAGTCTTCATCGTATTAGCCTGGCCACGCATAGTGAGCTTCTGTCCTTTTTTGAGTTGTGGTTGCATTTGCTGAATTTCTTTATTGATGTCAGCAACAACACCGCCAAAATCACGACCTTGCACATTCACATAAATATCAATCACAGGGGTGATGTCATATTCAGAGACCACAGCAGGTTGCACTGCAGGTGAGACTTTGACTAAATTGCCGAGTAACTGACTAGGTCCACCACTGGTAGGAGAGACAGGTGTACGTAACAAAGCTTCTAATGAATTGACTTGATATTGCGGTGATTGCACCAAGATGTTGTAGACCACACTATTGGTGGGATTCACCCAAAATGCGGGAGCAGTTTGAAAACTGCCTGCAAGTGAAACCAAGACATTTTGCGCAACATTTGCTTGCGATAGATTTAAAGCTTGCAAGGCAGTGCGATCACTTTCTAAAGCTAGGGTGGGGTGATTAAGCTTTTGATGGATGTGTGTATCGACTGTGCCAGGTATGTTCTCTACCTTTTTAAGTAAGTCATGCGCGAGTGCATAACTAGCCTGCATATCTTTTCCAGAAAACTGAATATCGATAGGTGCTTGCGATCCAAAATTTAAAATCTGCGCAATGATGTCAGCAGGTTGAAAATAAAATTCCACACCTGGGAAACGTTTGGACAGTTCACTACGTAAATGATTGATATGACTAAACGTAGGAGCGTGACCTTCTTTTAGCGAGATAAGTAATTCGCAATCAACCGGGCCATAAGTGCCTGCATTGTTATACGACATATTCATACTACTAATCGTGACACCGATATTTTCGAGTACGGTGTCGAGCTCAGCAGCTGGAATAGTTTGTCGTATTGCTTTTTCAACTTGATCAGTTAAGCGTGCAGTTTCTTCAATGCGCGTACCGCTAGGTGCACGCATATGTAGTCTGATTTGACCAGCATCGACTGCAGGGAAAAAATCTTCGCCTAAAATTAAAAATAGACCGCAAGAAGCTAAAGTGAAACTCAGAAATAAAATAGCAAATGATTGTCGTCTCACCAATAGCGCACTCAATGCAGCTAAGTAAGTCGCTCGCATGCGCTCAAAGCCTTGATCAAATTTCAAGTGAATAGAGCGGAAAAAACCTGCGGTATTTGTTTTAATGGTTTCTTGCTTGAGCATCATGAGAGCCATCGTTGGCACTAGAGTTCGAGAAAGAAAATAAGAAGCCAACATTGCAAAGACTACCGCTTCAGCCAAAGGTACAAATAAATAGCGTGCAACCCCTGTTAAGAAAAACATAGGTAAAAACACGATACAAATACAAAGGGTAGAAACAAGAGCTGGTACGGCGATCTCACTGGCACCATCATAAATCGCGTTATATAAATCTTTGCCTAGATGTAAATGGCGTTCTATGTTTTCAATCGTGACCGTTGCATCATCCACCAAAATACCGATCGCTAAAGTCAATCCTCCTAAAGTCATGAGATTTAATGTTTCACCCATGGCATTCAAGGCAATGATGGAGCTCAGAATCGATAAAGGAATAGAAACCGCAATAATGCAGGTACTACGCCAGCTACCTAAGAAAAGCAGAATTAATGCGGCTGTTAAACAAGAGGCGATAACGGCTTCATGCAACACACTACTAATCGCTGCGCGTACAAAAATAGATTGATCAAACATGGTGGAAATGTTGACGCCCTCTGGAATACCTTTAGAGATATCCGCCACTTTGGCTTTAACATTTTCAACAATTTTTAATGTGGATTCAGAACCGTTTTTCATGACGGTTAAGAGCACACCACGCTGACCTTCTCTTTTAACTATATTTTGTTGTGGTTGAAAACCATCGCGCACATGCGCGACTTCTTTTAAATAGGTTGTAGAGCCATTCACCGTTTTAACTGGCAATTCATTTAAGCCTGCAATGCTGTCTGGTGATCCATTCAAACGAACTGCATGTTCTAACTCACCTAATTTAATTGTGCCTGCAGGCAGTATCAGATTTTGTGAATTCACTGCGTTCACAACATCCGACGGCGTTAAACCTTTGGCGAGTAATGCTTCGGTATCTAAGTCAACGGAGATGACGCGAAATTTTCCGCCGTAGGGATAAGGAACAGCTACGCCAGGAATGGTGATTAATTGCGTACGGACTTGATTAATCGCGACATCATTGAGTTCTTGTTCTGAAAGCTTAGGACTGGATAAGCCAACTTGTACAACAGGTACCGAAGAAGCAGAGTAGGTAATGATAAGTGGAGGCACTGTACCTGGCGGTAAGGTGCGCAACATGAACTGACTGATAGCGGTGATTTGTGAAAGTGCAGTGGATATATTCACATTCGGGTGAAAAAACACTTTCACTACTGACAGACTCGCCATTGATTGCGATTCAATATGTTCAATGTCATTGACGGTTGTAGTCAGCGCTTTTTCATATGGGCTGACAATACGCTCACGCATATCTTTAGGCGGCAGACCGCTGTAAGACCACACCACACTCACAACAGGTATTTTTATATCCGGCAGTATGTCTGTCGGAGTGGAGCGCAAGGCGAATGGTGTCGCTAGCAAAATCATCAGCGCCATCACCATATAGGTATAGGGACGGCGCAGTGCAACGTCAACGAGCCACATAAGATTATTTGTCCGACAGGGTGTTGGTTCAGGGTTGAACACAACAAAGGTTAGGGGTTTTCTAGAATGGTGTGATTATTGCATGAGTGCAGCTTGCTTATATTTTGATGAGGCTAAGGTGGCATTGAAAAAAATTAATTCATAATTAAAAGGATTTTCATTATGAAATCGTTTTTGTTTGATTATTTGGTATCGCGACTGCGGATACGCTAAGGCTGATTATTATCTTTGTAGCTTAGCGTTAGTTCGTCATCATTTATTCCGTATTGCAGCATGAATAAATCCCTTGTGAGGCAAGGTAATTATTAATTAATTAAAAACTTATGCTGCGTTGCGAATGGATTCATTCTATTTGTGAATGACACAGCTTTCGCATTGCCGATACTATAGGCGCTCTAATTTAATTGCTGACAGATTGCTGAACAGTGAAAAAAATCGTTTTTAAAAAATTACTGGGTCTTTTATTCACTGTTTTTAGTGTCATGTTTTTTAATCAGACATGTGCAACGACGCTGAAAAAAACCGATATCGAGCAATTATTTTCCAGCCAATACACTGTTGGTGAATTAAATCCGAATGTGCCGGTCTGGCCTTTGTTTTTAAAATCTCCAGCTGACGCAACCACCAAGCCGATTTTATTTGGTTATGCATTTGAGTCCGTCGATTTTGAGCCAGTGCGTGGTTATGGTGGCAAGCCTATCAATATTTTGGTTGCGATTGATACGCAAGGAAATTTTCTTGAATCTAAATTAATCAGTCACAGAGAACCTTTATTCCGCTCTGAAGCAGGGATCGCCAAGCTGACTGACTTTGCAGCTCAATATAAAGGTTTATCGATTCATCATGATATTCAACTCTATGACCATAAAGCGAAAACAAGTCGTGATGATAAAAATGCAGCACTACATGGTGTGCAAGCGGGCACCGTCTCAGTTAAAGCGATTGATCGCACTATTTTGCAATCCGCTACATCGGTAGCGCGTGCTCATCAAGAAGCAGCTAAAACAGGCAACATCGTTGGTGCAGGTAATGCGATTGCACTGACTAAGGGAAAGTTATATGAAGCACAGGTAAGGCCATTGCAATTAGCTGAGCTGGAATGGCGAGGCATGGTGCAAACCTCACACATTACACGTGGCCAGATTGAAAAAGCATTTGTAGGAACACGGGCTGCGGGTGCAGATAAATTAGCTGTGAAATCACCGGATGAAATTGCATTGCAGTTTCATGTGGCATTGGTGAGTTTGTCTGCTATAGGCCGCAATATTTTGGATGACGAAGGTTGGCGTTTAGTTGCTGCTAATAGACGCGATAGTCAAGCACTCATGGTTACAGAAACCGGACCTTTAGCCAAAATGATGTACGAGAGTCAGCGTATTGTTGATGACCTACCTTTTGTTTTAAAACAGGATGGAAAAACCATAGGACTACGATCGATTGCCTATGACAAAGGCGTGAAGATACCAGGTTATCCCACACAAACTCGAGCACATTTTTTAATCATTGATACAGCGACGCCACTCGATCCAACTCAGCCTTTTAATCTCACATTTAAATTGGGTCGTCGCTTTGGGTCGTTTCCTAATCAAAAAGCCTATGTGGAATTTCCATTGCCTTATCACTTTCACGGATGGCGACAACAAGTATCCAATTATCTTGATGCAGATTGGGTGGGTGTTTGGATAAAACGTAGTGGAGAAATCGCGGCAGTATTGATTGCATTAACTTTACTCAGCATTACATTAATTCGTCAACACACCTTAACCGTAACGACTACGCGTTTAACTAGATTTAGAGTGGGCTTTTTATTATTTACCTTAATAGGTATAGGCTGGATTTTTCAGGGGCAGTTGAGCATTGTCAATATTATTGCGGCAATTGAATCCATTGCAGCTGGTAATGATTTAAGCTTTTTTCTGACGGATCCTATTACCGTCATACTCTGGATTTTTGTGGGCTTCACATTATTTATATGGGGACGCGGGACGTTTTGTGGTTGGTTATGTCCGTTTGGTGCATTTCAAGAATTAGTAAGTAAGTCTATGCGTTTCTTGGGATTGCGACATAAACGTATACGACCAGGTATCGATCGCAAACTCAAATGGATTAAATATATTCTCCTCTTGAGTTTGTTGAGCATGATTTTTATCTCGCCCTCAACCACAGAAATCGGTGTAGAAGTTGAGCCATTTAAAACTGCAATCAGTTTATATTTTGTACGTGACTGGCCTTATGTGTTGTGGGCAGTAACTTGTTTAACATTAAGTGTGGTGGTGTATAGAGGATATTGTCGTTACATCTGTCCTCTTGGTGCGGCATTAGCTGCTTTTAATCCCTTAAGAAAATGGGGTTGGATTGCACGTCGCTCCGAATGTGGTACGCCTTGTCAGACTTGTCGTAGTCGTTGTGATTATCAGGCGATTGATCAAGTAGGCCATATCGCTTATAGCGAATGCTTTCAATGTATGGATTGCGTTTCAATCTATCAAGATAAAAAACAATGTCTGCCCTTAGTCAAAGAGATTAAACGCCAACACATTGTGATTCAGATTCATGCAGTAACTGGTAATTTATAGGATCAATGTTGTTCATGTAGTGCATGCTAATTAACGAGGTGCGATATGAAAAAACTTTTTATAGTAGCGATGTTGTTGATGTCATTCTCTGCACATGCTGAATGGAAGTTGATTGAATTTGATGAGGAAGCCGCTTTTTATTTAGAAGATTTTTTTGAAACAGGTGGCCGCCCACTTATTTGGGAGTTAGTTGATTATAAAAATCCCAATAAGTTTGGTAATCTCTCTGCAAAAATTTTATGGGAAATGGATTGTGGAAAACGTTTACTAAGACGCGTGATGTTTAGTTCCCATCCACATAGAATGGGTATCGGTGAACCAACAGTGATTGATAAAGAAGCGGGTGAGTGGGAAAAACCTGCTACGGATTCTCCACAAGAATCGATTTTTATTCTTGCTTGTCGAATTGATCCAAATCTAGGTCCTAAAACATAAACAACGCCAAATGAAGGTTTCGCTAAGGCTTAACGAATATTGAAGTAATACTTAATCAGTATGCAGCCTCATATATCTTGATGTTGTTAATTAATTTATATGTTTCATTTAGTTGCGCTGAATTTTTTTAATGCTCACAAAATAAGTGGGCATTTTTTGCTTTAAGACGGATAGAATGCACGCTTTGCTTAAAAGCAATTGATTAAGTTAGTGTGGTGAGGAGTGCATTCTTTTGAAAATTAGTTTTCCACAGATATTGCAAAGCGGTTCGCATAAAAAGATCGAACCCATACTGTTTGAGTGGTTCACATTAGTTGGTCTGTTTGTCTTTGCAGGCTGGTTATTGGGATTGCGCGGTGTATGGCGACTTCTACTGCAATCTGATCCTACGGGCATCACCATGGTGATCATGTTGATTTTTGTGGTTGCTACGATATGGTGTGGCATGCGTAGCCGTACCTTGCACAGTCAGCGTCACATGATGGAGCAAGCCATCTCTAATCCTAATGATCCTAAACCTGCTGAAAGTTGGGCGGCTGACTATTGGGATGGTTTGCGTGCGAATCCAATAGATGGTTCTGCGCCTATGGATGTGTTGTCAGAAAAAACGCATGGTGCTCACGGCACAGCTTGGTGGGTCAACGGCTTGCAATTAAAACTAGGTTTATTGGGAAAAGTAATAGGCTTCTCTATGTTGGCTATGCAAATTGGTCATATGCAAAGTTTTGATCAATCGCAGGCGCAAGAGATGTTGCGTGATTTGACTTCTGGTTTGGGTGTGGCCTTACTCACCACCATGGTGGGATTAGTCGCCAATATCTTATTGGGTTTGCAGTTAACGCGTCTTGACCGCTATGCCGATGATTTTCTAGCGCAGGCGCAAAGTCATGGTTTGTGGATCAAGGGTTAAGGGCGAGCGGGTGTTATGAGAAAGCGTAAACGCTCAGGCGAGAGTGAAGTCGATCCTATGTATGACATGTTGTTTAACATGTTAATTGCTTTCGTTTTTTGCTTCATCATCGCGTTTTTATCGATTAATCCTAAAGCAAAAAAATCCGGTGATATACCCGCTAAAGCAGAATTTATTGTGACCTTGTCGTGGCCAGATAATGACCCGAATGATTTAGATCTATGGGCACAAGGTCCATCAGGTGAAGTGGTGTGGTTTCGTAATCGTGAAGCGGGCTTAATGCATTTAGATCGCGATGATAGAGGTAACGCGAATAACACCATCATGGTGAATGGTAAAAAAATTATTAATCCATTGCGCCAAGAAGTGATAACCATACGTAGCATTATTCCCGGTGAATATGTTGCTAATGTTCATTATTATGAAACCAAGGATATTGATGCGAATGACCCTAAAGCAGGTCAGCCGGTAGAAGCAACACTGACCGTCATTAAGGTGAATCCTAAAGCTGAAATCGTTTATTACGGTCAGGCTGTATTAGAAGGCCGCGGTAAAGAAGCCACTATGCTCAGATTTTCTGTGACACCCGATGGTGGTGTAACGAATGTCAATACTATTCCCAAATCTCTCGTGAACGCTATTTAATATGACGCTGACTCTGATTATTGCATTTGCACTATTTGTATTTTTATTTGCGCTAGCAATTGTTTTCTCACGCTGGCCTGCTTGGTTAAAAGCGATTTTAACTGCGGGTGTGTGCGCATTTTATTTCTTTGGCTATCACTCTATTTATAGCCTATTAGGTATCCCTAGTTCGGATGCATTACCTGAGCGTTTCTTATTAATTGCTGCGGTGGTGGATGAGCCCGGTCCTAAGCATGCAGGTGCTGTGTACATGTGGGTGACGCCGAT
>CANGLD010000082.1 GCA_947454475.1 Oxalobacteraceae bacterium | reverse complement strand
TTTTAACTTTGATCGAAGCTCGCGATCATCGAATCAGCGGGACGCGGGGGTGTAGGCAGGGTTTCGAAGCGCACGCGCTTCGCTGCCGAAACGGCTTCGCACCGCGAGGTGCTAAGACTGGACAGAAGCAGGGTTTCGTCGAGCATGCTCGACGCTGCCGTAGCGGATTTGCGCTTGCAAGCGCAAAGACCGGGAGATTCACGCACATTCAAAAATCTACTCGTATTTGAAGCGAGTTTTTTCATGCACCGGTTGACGCTGGCCGATCGGGCGAGCGGTGCAACGCGAGCACCGGGAGATTTCCGCACCCAATCAAAGACGTTTTTTTGCATCCATGCTTTCATGCAGTACACGAACCACAACTATTCCATCAGTTGTAATGCGAAAATAAACCATATGCCGCTCAATGCTTCGGCGACGATAACCTATTCGAATATGATCACAAGTAGGCGCTGCCTTTGGTGACTGCGACAACGAATCAATTGCTGCAATTAAGTGATCAATATAATGATTGGCTTGTTCTAAACCCCAGTGTTGAACTGTATAAGTCCAAATATCTTCAAGATCATGCTCTGCAGCTGGGGTGAGAAGATATTCAGCCATGACCAGCAAGCATTTTTTGCTTGAATGCTGCGACATCGAAACGCTTGGGCTCACCACTTGTCTCGCCCTCAATCAACGCGTTACGAATAGCTTCTATCTCATTGCTGCGTTCTTGTTCACGTCTTATCAGGTCGCGAATATATTCGCTGTCGTTGGTGTAATGACCTGCCTCGATTTGCGCCTTTACCCAACTATCTTGTTGCTCAGTCAGAGTGATGGTTTTTCGGACGGTGCCCATAATTTTCCTCTTGATTTGACATCATTAGTATGAATTTATCATATTAATGATGCTAATTTATGCCAAAAAAGACTATTTTTATTAATTTATGTCTTCAGATCCAAGATAAAAAAGCCATCAGAAATTCACAGCCAGAGAAATTCTCCACAATACTCAAGTCACTAAAAGTGGCTTTTAAACTTTGATCAAAGTTCGAGATATAGCGGTTGATGGGCAATAATCTAGCGTATCGCCTCATCTTGCTATATCATGAAACTTCAAGATTTATCATGAAAGAGGTAAATATGACGACACCTACCCGTGAGAAATTCTCATCGCAAGCTGCACCTGACGTGCTGGCAGCACTGCGGCAGATCGCCGAAAACCAAGGTCGCCAGTTTCAGGCTGTGCTTGATGAAGCTTTGCGCGACTATATTGACCGGCAGCAAAAAGAGCGCCCTCGACGACATGTCATGGCCTCTTTTGCATCCAGTCTGGAAGAATTCGACAGTCTTTACAGAGAATTGGCGAAATAACGCGTGGAGCACGATTTCCTGACTGTGGCCGACATGCTTGGAATGCATTCGGTTCTGATGCAACGCTACGGAGGCGATCCTGGCGTGCGAGACCCGGGAGCACTCGAGGCTGCATTATTCCGTCCACAAACTGGTTATTACGATGACATCGTTATGGAAGCAGCTGCGCTGCTGGAAAGTCTCGCGATCAATCATCCTTTTGTGGATGGCAACAAACGTACCGCCTTCGCGGCTGCCGATGTTTTTCTACGCATCAATGGTTGGCGTTTACAGCGATCTGCTATGCAAATCCATGCCGAAATGATAGCGATGTTCGAAACAAGAACGTTTGACATTGCACACTTGGAGCCATGGCTGCGAGAGTTCGCAGTCCTAATGTGACCACAAATTAAATAATTCAATAAACGCTGGAGTGACCACAATGAGCACTGCTGACACCTATGTTAGCGCCCGAATTGACACTGAGACCAAAGAGCGGGCAAGCGAGGCACTCGAATCAATGGGACTATCTATTTCAGACGCTATTCGATTACTCATGATGAGCATCGCCTACCTTTCGAGGTCAAAGTACCAAATAGCAAGACTCGCAAGGCAATCAAAGAGC
The DNA here is from genome assembly GCA_947454475.1 of Oxalobacteraceae bacterium. Taxonomy (GTDB): domain Bacteria; phylum Pseudomonadota; class Gammaproteobacteria; order Burkholderiales; family Burkholderiaceae_D; genus Pernthalerella. The sequence continues at coordinate 7,175 of CANGLD010000082.1, read as the reverse complement.
TACCATCAGCCAATCGCGATCATTCACTAAGCGGTGAATAGGTGGGTTACCGCGAATGTCCTATCAAACCAGATTTGCTACTCATTTATAAAAAACAGGGCAAAGATTCGATACGTTTGGCACGTTTTGGATCTCACAGTGAACTGTTTGGATAAATGTTTTAACCACTTCAACTTGTATTAAATTGTAGCTGCATGCATTTTTACAGACTACTGTGATTACCTCCTCACCATCCATGCTATTTTTTCTGAGTCAGCACTGGCGTGGCAGGTGTTTGAACTGGAGTAGGTGAAGTTAACAACTCTGGATACAACATCTCGTAATACCAACGAAACGCTGATTGAATATGCATTTGTATTCGCATAGGGATTTCATGCTGTACCTTGCCTGTAATCGATGGTGATTGTTTATGGCGATATTTATAGCGATAGTGACTGTCACTCTCTGACTGTCTCACATTCAACTTATCGGTTTTAATGAGATGTTTTTCTAAGCCTAGCCATTGATAAATCGATGCCATCACATCTACTGGCTTTGCGAGTAAATCTTCATACTTCACAAAATAAATTCGCTCTTTTACTTTTGCAGGTAAATCATTCACAGCACTAATGGAGATCAATGGTGCGCCGATTGATTTATCTTTTGCAAAAAGTTGATCTGCTCTTCCAAAGCGATCAAAATCAGCCAGATGATCAATAAAATCTAACATTAAGGTTTTTTGATGTTGCGCTTCTATTGAGCCATAAATTTGACCTAACTCACGCACACACACCAACATCTTCGCTTCAGGCGCTAGCTCAAGTAAATATTCAATCGCATGTAACCATGCACGATTTTTATCCACCACTACAGACTTCTTTGTATCTGCATACCAGCCGCGCAAGAACCCTATATTTGCATCCTTCAAATGCTGATAACTTTTTTCAAACTGCACATCAAGTTGTGACAACATAAATTGATCATCACTAATGAAGCGGCGCATCATCAACAAAGCGTTCGCTAATGGCGAGCTATGACCTTCACAATAAATTTCAGGATGCTCAGCTAATAACTGGCAAAGTAAAGTCGAACCAGCACGGGGCAAACCAGTTACAGTAACAAAGCGGGAGGTCATAAGATTCCTAATGGATTTTATTATTAATTAATTCGATCGCAGTCTTCGTATCAACACTAGCCGTGTCAATGATCATATCAGGCTCTTGCGGCACTTCATAAATATCACTCACCCCTGTGAAATTCAATATTTTCCCAGATCGTGCCTGACGATATAAACCTTTAACATCACGCGCCTCGCAAACAGAAAGAGGCGTTGAAAGATAAATCTCAAAAAAATTACTCGATCCAATAATAGATCGCACCAACTCTCTATCTTGTGCAAAAGGAGATATAAAAGCCGCAATACAAATCAAACCAGATTGATTGATATGGCGACAAAGCCAAGCAGCACGACGTAGATTTTCTGAACGATCTTCTCGACTAAAACCAAGATCAGCACATAATCCATTGCGCAACGTATCGCCATCAACGAAAGAAGTGCGTTTGCCTTGTGCCTGCAAAGACTCAGACAACAGTGTGGCTAAGGTCGTTTTTCCCGATCCACTTAATCCAGTGAACCACACTGTTTTTGGAGACATACTTTTTACTCAACCAATTAAATCATGATGATAAATCACACTACATGATTTATTTTACTGTTTAGCAGCACCACCTTCAGGGCTAGCACCTTCTCCGCCGCCACCTTCTGCAGCATCACCTTTACCACCATCTTTACTGCTACTACCACTACCCTTACTACCGCCTCCACTGCTACTTCCACCACCTCCACCATCATCACCACCACCTGCATCCGAAGCACCACCACCACCTGCATCCGAAGCACCACCGGAAGAAGAACTACTTGATGACGAGCTTGATGAACTAGAAGAACTCGAAGAAGAAGATGAAGAAGAAGATGATGATGCACTACTTGCAGCTGGTGCAGCAGCCATAGGCGGTGGCGCAGCTGGGGGTGGAGGAGGTGCAGCCGCCGCTGCAGCTGCTGCGGCAGCTGCTGAAGTGGCTGCTGTTGTAGCAGTAGCGACTGCTGCTTTAACCGCTGCGACTTTAACCGCTTCTTGCGCTGCTTGAGTTGAAGTAGTAGATGAATTATCGTTTGAAGTCAGAATAGCTGTTTGCCAAATCAAAGCTGGTGAAGAGACCGCAACACCATCAATATTCATTTTCCAAGCAGGTGAACTCGAACTAAAATCAAATCCAGCAAAATTCGAAGCAACTGCCATTTGTGATGTACTCATTCCACTAACACCACTCGCATTACCATAACCAATACCAGCCATAGAAGCAGTTGTAGAATTAAAATAACTATTTGAAATACCGACTACACCACCATTCGTTCCATAACTAGACCCTACAAATCCACCAACATAGTTTGAACCAGCGACACTACCAAATGCATAAGTACGATTGATTGATAAGTTCGCATTTGTATTTGCCCTCGCTTGACCAATCAATCCACCAACATTGTCTCCATCACCTAAAACAGCACCTTTAGCGTAACTATTTTTTATTTCTAATAAAGCAGTACCTAACGATCCATATCCATATCCCGCCGATGCTCTACCAACCAAACCACCTACAAAAGAATAGCCTGTCACCTGAGAAGCTGCAAAGCTATCAGTAATAGCTAAATGCGCATTACCACCTTCTCTATAAGCACCAACATCGATTTGACCAACTAAGCCACCTGTGCCATAGGATGTACCACTAACATTCCCAGAAAAATAACTGGTTGATATCGTTGCATTAACTGTACTTGTATTCTCTGCGTAAACATTGAAACTACCAACCAATCCACCAACCCCATTTCCTGTTCCAGTCACATTACCAGTAGCATCGCTATTAGAAACAGAAATACTTGAATTACTACTACCGTAAAGATAAGCGCCTAAATAACCAACTAAACCACCAGTATTGTTGTTACCAAATACATTTCCATTAAAGTGAGAGCGCGAAATAGACACATTCATTGCCCCTCTTCCATAACCATATGCATAACCTACTAATCCGCCAACATAGGAATAGCCACTTACATTGCCAGAGAATGTATTATTTGCAAATGAAACACTGGTTAAACCTGTATCAGCATAAGATCCTGTATACATATTTCCTACTAGACCACCTACATAGGCAATACCATTAGCTGATCCCGATACATTATTATTCGATATTGATACTCGTGTAATACCACCATTTGTTTCAGCGTCAATCACACCAACCAAGCCCCCTAAACTATAAGAGCCGCAGCCATTGGTTGAGCCAACATTTCCTGAAAAACTACTATTACTAATGATTGCAGTTGCATTACCACTATCACTATAGATATTCATACGACCTATTAATCCACCTACATTCGAAGATCCGCTGACCACACCTGATACATTGCTATTCGTAATAGATAGACTGGCATTGCCATTATTTGCTTGAATTGAATTACGTCCTATCAAACCACCAACATAATTATTTCCATTCACTGCTCCACTAAATGAGCTATTACTAATCGTATTGACTGCATCAAAACCTTGTCCTGCATAGTTATAGCCAACCAAACCACCCACAAAAGAAGCTCCACTGACCACACCTGTCGCATTGCTATTTGCAATACTGACGTTTGCACCATAACCTGCATTTGCGCCAACTAAACCACCAACACTATTTGAAAAGCTACTAACATTGCCTGTAGCGAAGCTATTTGAAATATTTGCGTTACTCCCTGCTGAGTAACTAGAATTTTTTCCGACTAATCCTCCGACGCTGCCATAATTAGAAATGACATTGCCAGTTGCATGGCTATTTATGATGTTAGCTGCTGCACCACTAGAGAAATTCCATCCTACTAAACCACCTACACTAGTAGAACCCTGAACATTCGCTTCTGAATAGCTATTCGAAATAACTGCTGCGTTTGTACCACCATAATTATGACCAACCAAGCCACCAACGTAATTAAATCCAGATACCGATCCTGAGGAATAGCTATGATTGATCACACCCAAATTACGGCCAACTAAAACACCAGTAGCACCACCCCCTGAAATATTAGCGTTCACTACACCAAGATTTTGTATCGTTCCATTGTTTACTGCGAATAAACCGACTGTGTCAGTTTTAGGCATGAAAATCGTCAGATTACTAATCACATGATTATTGCCATTGAAATTACCACTAAAGGTTTCATCACTTGAGCCTAACGGTGCAAAGACTTGATTAGTCAAATCGATATCAGAGGTGACTGTGTAATTTGCACCTAATCCCATGCGCACAAAATTCAAACTATTGACATCACTAATATTCGATGACCATGAACCCATAGATTTCAGATACGGATAGGTGACAACACTACCGTTTTGGCTACCAACTTCCCAAACTGTAGAATCAAAACCCAAACTAGCAATAGAAGTCTTTATTTGCGAATAAGATTTTTCACTGAAATTCACATATGATTTACTAATCACACCTTCGGTGTCGTCATAACCAATTCCTGATATTTCTTGGCGCTTAATATAGTAACTATTGTTAATGGAAAAATTTGAACCACTACTTAAGCTTAACTGCCCAAGAAATGCGCCCGCTGGAAACATCGCATTAATGAATGTATTGCTATAAGTATTGCTGATTGAAATAGAAGAATTCACTCCAGCAGTATTAGCAAAGCCAACTAATCCCCCTGCAACTGTATTGCTATATACATTCGCCATAGCGAAACTGTTAGTAATAGCAGCCTCTACTGGACTATTATCCGGTGAACTAGAATAGACATGACCAACTAAACCACCAACTTGATCACTGCCGCCAATGTCACCTAATGCAAAACCTGCATTGATAGCAACACGCCCACCTCCACCATTTTTTCCATAACCATAGGCATAACCTACTAAACCACCAACACCATTCCGATATGAGCCAGCATTCGTGCTAGCACCACTGTTTGATACTGAACTCATTGCATTAATTGTTTGCGACCCATTCACGCCATAGGACCATCCATCCATCTCACCAACCAAACCACCCACACTTCTTTCGAATCCAAAGACAGTGCCGCTAGCAGCGCTATTTGAAATTGAGGCTTGTGCTACTCCGGTATAGGCTCGAGCAAAACTACCTCCCACCAATCCACCTATACCCGAATTACCAATCACATACCCAGAAAAAGTACCGTTAGCGATGATTGCTGATACGGATCCTGATTCAGTATCCGCAAAATTACTTCCCACTAAACCACCTACACTATCTCCACCACTAACATTACCTGTTGCTGAGCTATTCAATACTGAAGCTGTAGCATTGCTATCAACCGTTTGCGCAAGATTTCGTCCTACTAAAGCACCAACATTATTTCTACCAGTGACATTGACATTCGTTAAATTAACATTCTGTATCGTACCTGTATTAACACCAAATAAACCCACGTTGTCAGAATTTGGAACATTAATCGTCAGATTACTAATCACATGATTATTACCATTGAAATTACCACTGAAGGTTTCATCACTTGAGCCTAACGGTGCAAAGACTTGATTAGTCAAATCGATATTATTAGCGACTGTGTAATTCGCACCCAATCCCAAGCGAACAAAATTTAAACTTTTTACATCCGTGATGTTGGATGACCATGAACCCATCCATTTCAAATAAGGATAGGTAACTACACTTCCGTTTTGGCTACCAACTTCCCAAACCGAGTCATCAAAACTTAAATTTGTTATTGCAGTTTTTAATTCAGCTGATGACTTTGCCGTTGCAATGCCACTACCAATAGATGCTTTATCGCTGTTGAAATAAACATTATTGAATGACTCACCACCACCATTATGTATAGCTACAAATGCGTCTTGATTACCGCTACCAGTAATACTGCTTGCAGTGTAGCTATTACTAATTTCTAAACTACCGCTACTTTGCGTCAAGCCTATGAAACCACCAGAATTATTTCCCGCACTAATTTCAGTAATAGCAAAACTATTGTTAACAGAAGTCTGTTGATTGCCAACAATTCCGCCAATCAAACCACCCGTGTAAGAACCACCCTGAACGAATCCTATTGCAGCACTCGTATTAATACTAACAATTGAATTACTACCGTTATTCGAATTGTTAGCGATTTTGCCAATCAAGCCGCCGGTATAATTTTGGCCCGTAACGCTTCCACCAAATGCCGTATTTGCGATTGATACAGTTGAATTACCTCGTCCATAATACGAACCTGCACCTAAATAACCAACTAAGCCACCTACGTGCACGTTACCAAATACATTGCCGGTGAAATGAGAGTTAGAAATAGAGATAGAAGATCCACCATCTCCATATACATAACCTACTAAACCACCAACGTTATAGCTACCAGTTACATTTCCAGAGAAAATATTATTTGCAATTGAAATACTGGCTAAGCCTGTATCAGAATATGATGCAGCCCACATGTTACCAACGAGTCCACCTGCAGTACTTCCGGCATTGATAGTTCCAGTTACATTACTATTCGTAATTAAAACTGTAGCTACCCCATTATTTGTTGTGGCATAAATATTACCTACCAAACCTCCGACAGAATAGGAACCACAACCATAAGAACCACATCCATTCGCTGGCCCAACACTACCAGAAAAACTATTATTACTTAGAACAGTAGTTACATTACCATCTGAGTTATAGGTATTTATTGATCCTACTAATCCACCCACATTACTAGAACCCGATATTATTCCTGATACAGAGTTATTAGATATCGTAGTAGTTACATCACTACTTACGCTAATTGAATTACTACGACCTATTAAACCACCTACTGAATACCGACCTGTTACATTGACGTTCGTTAATATGACGTTACTAACATTGCCATTATTTACTCCAATAAATCCCACATTATCGGTGTTAGGCAAATACAGATTCAAATTACTAATGGTGTGATTAGCACCATTAAAACTGCCAGAAAATTCAGGGATGTAGAAATTTGAAACTGAAGCAAGATCTATATTCTGCGTGAGGGTGAAGTTCAAACCCAAATTCGCGAACATCTTAAAATCACGCAAACCTTGCAAACTACTAATTTGATATGAACCGGCTATAAGAGGAAATTCATCACTAAAGTCGGCAATACTAAATGTGAAATTATTATT
>CANGLD010000081.1 GCA_947454475.1 Oxalobacteraceae bacterium | reverse complement strand
TTTTGTTTAGCCGATTTTTCACTACTCTCTGCGACCAAACGCTTGACGGCACGCGTAGGTAAAAATCCATCCGGCAGCCATTTCACACCCCAAGGTGACAACTCTAATGGCGTGAGCGTGGCTTTATGTATTTGCCAACCTTTGGTGTCTGGATAGCTGCTTGCCAATTGTGCAGACGTTAATGGTTGTAACGTCAGTTCGTGAAAAGCGATTTGTTCAACTACTTCTGATTTTTCATTCAGTGTTTGTGCACGCAATAACAAGTTGGAAGATTGATCTATCCATAAACGATATCCATAACGCCATGCATCACGTGGTGTGAGATTCAATACGATTGCTGCGCGACCTGCACTCTCAGCATGATGGATTGCATGCATTTGATAGTAACGACGAATATGCTCTGCTTGCAAACCATTCAGTGCTGGAAAAGATTTTTCGCTAGATTTTCTTTCAATCAGAATACGGCGCTGGGCAGGCAGTATGCTGCGTATAACATTATCAGTGCGTAGTGTTTCACGGCGATCGCCATCTAGATTTTCTAATTTTTCTAGTATATGACCTTGATGACGCATATGACTAATGCGTGCAATATGAATCTCCTGCCCTTGCTGAATAATAAACACACCAGAATAATTCAGATCACGAGCAGCCAATACCGTTTTATCCAGCAAAGCATAGGATGCTAACTCTGCGTTATCCGGCAATGTATTTTTTCCTGCTTTAACAGGTAGCGCAAAAAACAAAACATATAGCAAGATCATCAAGCATGACACAGAGTGAAAATTTCTCCATGTAGATTTCATGAACTTATTTGCCTGCGGGAGACACGAGACTGATCTGATGCGAAAAATTTGTTGCGTTAAAAATCAAAGCCTGCGTATTTTGATGAGCGAATAAATACTCCTCATCATGCAATGACATTCTTGGCAGATTGCTTACCGCATTATTAGTGGCAACAAATCTATCATCCAAAGAATATTGCGCTTGCAGATTAATGACATCGCTAGCTTTATTTTGTTGCCCAGAAAAAGAGACCTTATACCCCAGCATAGCTAAAGGAAGAATAACGATCACTGCAAGCGAAGCAGCAATCAGCATTAATTTCTTCGAAGCTAAGCTAGATAAGGTTGATATGATGGGATGTTTTTGTTGGGGCGCAATTAACTCAGACTCTAGCGCAATTCTCTTCGACAGCTTTTCTTGAAAATCTTGACTCAGATGTTGGTATTCAAAACGTATCGTATCGCCTATCTGATGATACAAAGACCACGTATTTTTTTGTTCTTGCGAATGATATAGCGCATCGATTTGATTGGAAGTGAGATGCTTTAACTCACTATCCATCAGCGCAGAGATAAATTCCTGCGCTTGCTTACCACCTTCCATAATCACCCCTTTTTGTATCGCAATGTATGAAGCACGCAGGATGAATGCATCATTTATTCACTCTAGAAAAATAACCACATTCATCATAGTCGTTAAAGTTAGTGTTAATGACAACCTTATTGATTGAGATCGCACATCAATCTCAGTCTTGTTGTCTTACCATCGCTTATCTGATGCAGTATCCAGTAATGGTCTGAGCTTCTCCGCAATCGCTTCACGTGCTCGAAAAATTCTGCTACGCACCGTGCCTATTGGACAATGCATCGCTTCTGCGATTTCTTCATAACTTAAGCCTTCAATCTCACGCAAAGTAATAGCAATACGTAATTCCTCCGGCAATGCTTCCATGGCACCATTCACTGTTTCACCAATTTGCTTAGTGGCGAGCATGGACTCTGGTGTATTGATATCTCTTAGGTGCTCTCCATCGTCAAAAGTTTCCGCTTCTTCTGCATCTGCTTCCGTTGAAGTCGGTGCGCGTCGCCCTTGTGTAACTAAATAATTTTTAGCTGTGTTAATGCCTATACGATATAACCAGGTATAAAACGCTGAATCACCGCGAAATTGAGGCAATGCGCGATACGCTTTAATGAATGCTTCTTGCACTACATCTTCAGCTTCTGCCTGATCCCTGATTAAACGTGACACAAGTCGCATGAGTTTTCTTTGATATTTCAATACTAAAAGCTCAAACGCTTTTTTATCACCATGCTGCGCACGATCAACCAATAGCTGATCTATGTTTCGCTCCGTCGTCAAACCGTGCTTCCCGGTGCGATTGTCATGCGCACAGCATGCTGCTGACGACCATACACTCCGCTGACTAGATAGTGCATGAAGCTAGACATCTGGTACTTAATGTCTAGCATGGCAAGCTAGCAAAGACTCTAAGGAAATCGTGGCTGAAGCCTGTGCAAGCTTGCCGTTAGACCAACTGATATTGAGCAAGTTCAGTCGGCATAAAAGAAATGTTATGGAAGAGTCTGCTCTGGATCGTCGTAATGTTTTACGCAGCGTAGCGCAACGAGTAAAGATCGAAACAGTGGCTGATCTATGGAATCGGGAAAGATGGGCACAACAAAAATTTTTCCCATATCCGATTGCAAGCGCAGCGACATGTAATAAGGCCACAGGGTTGAGTCTCCGAGTAATCGCACCAACTCATAATCATTTCGGTTAATTTCAAAATTATTTTGAAATTGAAATGCATGAGCACTTCGCTTAGTGTGAAACAAGCGAATTTGTCCATTTCCTGAAATATCAATCCTGACGATATTTCTAGACCTAAAAACATGGATAAGAAGCGCGAACACAGGGATAACGCAAACTGCAGCTACCGCGAGACGCTGCATGAAACCTAAAAATGACTCCAGACGATAAAAAAGTAACACCGCAGTCATGCAGAGATTGAGAGCAAACAACAGATAAAGAAAGAGAGAAAGACGCGAAGGACGGATGACAGCCGATACAGCAATGGTCATCTTATGCGTGAAAGATTAGTGCAGGAAAATAAGATTTATGGAGCGTCGCACTGATTGAAGCAAGCGTGCGACGCTAGTAAAACAATTAGACTTTGCCGAAAATCAGTGTTCCATTGGTTCCACCGAAACCAAAGGAATTTTTTACAGCAACATTGATTTTCATTTCACGCGCTGCGTTAGCGCAGTAATCAAGATCACAAGCAGGATCTTGATTAAAAATATTAATCGTTGGTGGCGACAATTGTTTATGCACTGCGAGTGCAGTAAACACTGCTTCTAAACCACCTGCACCACCTAATAAATGACCAGTCATCGATTTGGTGGAATTGACTACGATGTTTTTAGCGTGATCGCCTAATGCGCGTTTAATCGCAACAGTTTCAGCGACATCGCCTAATGGTGTGGATGTGCCATGTGCATTCACGTAATCCACTTGATCCGCGTTAATGCCTGCATTTTTCATGGCGGAGATCATGCAGCGACGAGCACCATCACCATCTTCTAGTGGTGCAGTCATGTGATGTGCATCGGCACTCATGCCAAAACCTAATAGTTCAGCATAAATTTTTGCACCACGCGCTTTCGCATGTTCGTACTCTTCAAGCACCATGACACCTGCGCCTTCACCGAGTACAAAACCATCACGGTCTTTATCCCAAGGACGAGAAGCAGTCGCAGGATCATCATTACGTGAAGACAGCGCACGCGCTGAAGCAAAGCCACCTAGTCCCAAAGGAGAGATGGTAGATTCTGCACCGCCAGCAATCATGATGTCGGCATCGCCGTATTCAATCAAACGTCCGGCAGCACCTATGCAATGTAGCCCTGTGGTGCATGCTGTAACAATCGCGAGGTTCGGGCCTTTGAGTCCATATTTAATAGACAAATGGCCTGAGATCATATTGATGATAGAAGCAGGTACGAAAAATGGACTGATTCTGCGTGGACCGCGATTCGTCAGTTCAGCATGCGTTTCTTCAATCATCGGCAAACCACCGATACCGGAACCAACGATGACACCAATTCGTTCAGCATTTGTTTCAGTCACTTCCAAACCACTGTCTTGCATCGCTTGTATACCTGCTGCCATACCATAATGAATAAAAGTATCCATATGGCGAGCTTCTTTGCCAGGCATGTAATCCTCGACATTAAAGCCTTTCACTTCTCCGGCAAAATGCGTAGAGAAGGGGGTAGCGTCAAACTTGGTAATGGTCGCAATACCTGATTGACCTGCAATCAGTGCATCCCACGCAGTGGATACTGTATTTCCTACTGGCGCTACACAACCTAGGCCAGTAATAACGACGCGACGACGATTTGGACGACTCAAACGATGCTCCTAGCGATGTTAGGCGAAGAGATTAAGACTTAACGTGTGCTTTTGCGTAATCAATCGCTTGCTGCACAGTCGTGATTTTTTCAGCTTGTTCGTCAGGGATTTCCATTTCGAACTCATCTTCCAGTGCCATTACGAGCTCAACGGTGTCGAGTGAATCAGCGCCGAGGTCATCAACAAAGGATGATTCGGTTTTGATATCAGCTTCTGCAACACCCAGCTGTTCTGCAACAATCTTCTTAACACGTGATTCAATATCAGACATCTCTAACCTCCAGATTATGGGTTACCCAAAGTGCGCGCATTTTATCAGGTTTGCGACGCGAAACTATACTTTCGACTTTTGCTTTTAACAACAATTTCAAACACTGCTTTACTTTACAAAACTTGATACCACTTCATTAACCACCACTCATATACATACCGCCATTCACATGCAAGGTCGTACCAGTGATATAGCTGGCCTCATTTGAGGCAAGAAATGCCACTGCTGCTGCAATATCTTCTGGCAAACCAAAGCGACCTGCAGGTATCTGCTGCAATAATGCAGCAACTTGTTGTTCAGTCAGTGCTCTTGTCATATCGGTATCAATAAATCCTGGTGCAACACAATTTACGGTAATGTTTCGACTACCGATCTCACGAGCTAGCGCACGACTCATACCAGCCACGCCCGCTTTTGCTGCTGCATAATTCATTTGTCCTGGATTACCTGCTGAACCCACCACAGAAGTGATGTTGATAATGCGACCGTGTTTAGCTTTCATCATGCCGCGCAACACCGCTCTAGAAAGTTGCGCAACCGCAGTCAGATTGGTAGTGATCACTGCATCCCACTCTTCATCTTTCATACGCATCGCGAGTTGATCCTGCGTGATACCTGCGTTATTGACTAAGATAGAAAGTGAACCAAATTCTTTTGTAATCTCATCAACCAAACTGCTAGATTGTCCTGCTTCATTGACATTCAATACTTTGCCGCGCCCTGCTTCAGGACGCACAGCATGCAAATAATCCGAAATAGCTTGTGCACCTGCTTCTGAAGTTGCCGTGCCTATGACAGTTGCTCCACGACGCGCTAACTCTTGTGCAATCGCTTTACCAATTCCACGTGAAGCGCCCGTTACGAGTGCAACTTGCTTATCCAGCGTGGTTTGCTTTTGTGTCATTTCAATGCCTCCAACATTGCATCCAGTGATGCCTGATCATTAATGGCATCGGACTGCAAATCGCTATGAATTCGTTTGGTTAATCCAGTGAGTACTTTTCCAGGACCGCATTCTATAAGTCGTGTGATACCCATCTCAGACATTTTTTGTACGGTTTCTACCCAACGTACTGGATTGGCTGCCTGACGCACTAAAGCATCTTTAATCGCATCCGCTTGATTTTCTATACGTACATCCACATTGTTAATCAATGGAATAGTCGGTGTTGCAAAATGTAGATCTGCTAAATAAGACCGTAAACGATCTGACGCAGGCTTCAATAGTGAAGAATGAAAGGGAGCCGACACTGGTAACGCTAAAGCACGTTTTGCACCTTTGGCTTTCGCTGCTTCACATGCACGTTCTACCGCTTCTTTATGACCTGCAATCACCACTTGTGCAGGCGCGTTGAAATTCACGGCTTCTACAACTTGTTGTTGCGCTGCTTCGGCACACACTGCACGAACATCATCATCTGACAAACCTAAAATCGCTGCCATGCCACCTTGTCCAACAGGCACCGCTTCTTGCATCGCTTGCGCACGAAAACGCACCAGTGGTACCGCATCTTTAAATGCAATCACACCCGCTGCAACCAATGCAGAGTATTCACCCAAACTATGACCTGCGACTAACTGTGGCAATGTGCCACCCGCTGCTATCCATGCACGATAAAACGCCACGGCACATGTCAGCATGACTGGTTGTGTGTTGGTGGTGAGATCTAAATCTTCCTTAGGACCTTCAGCAATTAATTTTGCAAGATCAGTATGCAAAACATCAGAAGCTTCGGCTAGTGTTTGTGACACATGCTGATTATCAGCAAAGCCATTCAACATACCGATTGCTTGCGAGCCTTGTCCCGGAAATACAAATGCAAATGAAGTCATACTGTTTTTAATCGTAATTAGATTGTGGCGAGTGCCGCGCCCCATGTGAAGCCACCGCCTACTGCTTCCATGAGTATGTTTTGACCAGTCTTGATGCGGCCATCACGCATAGCGACATCTAGCGCAAGAGGAATCGATGCAGCTGAGGTATTACCGTGTTGATCAACTGTGACCACCATTTTTTCTAAAGGTAAACCGAGCTTTTTCGCAGTGCCTTGCATGATACGAATATTTGCTTGATGTGGAATTAACCAATCAACTTGTGAAGCTTGCATATGGGATGCCGCCAAAACTTCATTCGCTACTTTTTCTAAAACAGAGACTGCAAGCTTAAACACTGCTTGGCCATCCATATAAAGAAAACCACTGCCTTCTAATGCGCCTGCAGTCACAGAACCTTTTACACAAAGGATATCTGCGTGTCTGCCATCAGCATGAAGTTTAGTGGCATGAATACCTGGTTGATCGGATGCAGACAGTACTAATGCACCTGCACCATCTCCAAACAACACACAGGTTGTACGATCATTAAAATCTAAAATACGCGAAAAGACTTCAGCACCAATGACGAGTACTTTTTTATGCATGCCAGCTTTAATGAAATTATCCGCAACAGAGAGCGCATAAATAAAACCACTACATACAGCTTGCACATCGAGTGCAGCACAATCATTGGTAATGCCTAATTTACGTTGCACCACACAGGCAGTGCTAGGAAAACCACCGATAAAATCGGGGGTCGATGTCGCTAATATGATGAGATCAATCTCACTTGCTTCTAATCCTGCCATAGCAAGTGCACGAGTTGCCGCTTCCGTTGCGAGATCACTTGCCACCACACCGGGTGCTACGTAATGACGCGCAGAGATACCACTGCGCGAAACGATCCATTCATCCGATGTTTCTAATCCCTTCTCACCCAACAATCGTGTGAGATCATCGTTAGTGACACGATTCGGAGGTAAACAACTACCAGTTCCAATAATTTTTGAGTAGGTACTCATAGAGTTTTACTTGAGTCTATAGATGAAGTCAGTTCAGCAGCAGGCATGAGTTCTGCAATCGATTTTTCAATACGATGTAATACATCATGGTGAACAGCATCAAAAGCACGTTTAATTGCCCATTCAAATCCATAGGCATCTTCACCACCGTGGCTTTTAAAAACCAAGCCACGCAAACCTAACAAACTAGCGCCATTGTAACGGGATGGATTAAGTCTTTGTGAAACACGTTTTAAAGCACGATATGCAATCAATGCACCCAACATATCTATCCAACCTTTACTGAGTTCGGATTTGATCACACCTTTAATTAAGCGACCCAGACCTTCCACAGACTTTAAGGTGACATTGCCTACAAAACCATCACACACAACAATATCTGTTGTGCCTTCAAAAATATCATTGCCTTCTACGTTGCCGTAGAAATTTAACAAACCCTTTGCATGATCAGCACGCAATAGTTCAGCGGTTTGTTTTACGAGTTCATTACCTTTGATATCTTCTGCACCGACATTCAATAAACCTACCGTTGGTTTAGGTTTACCTTCTACTGCAGCGACCAGTGCTGAACCCATCAAAGCGAATTGATGCAAGTGTGTAGGTTCGCAATCTACATTCGCACCTAAATCCAACATATAAGTCGGACCATCATTTTGATTCGGCAGTATGGTGCAAATTGCAGGTCTATCTACCCCTGGCAAAGTTTTCAGTAAATAACGCGACACCGCCATTAATGCACCAGTATTACCAGCTGAAACACATGCTTGTGCCTGACCTTGCTTGACCAGATCAATTGCTACGCGCATGGAAGAATCTTTTTTACGACGCAGTGCGACTTCCAGCGAATCATCCATCTCTACCACTTCGGTAGCATGCACAATACTTAATCGCGCATGATGCTGAGCACCATGTCGCTGTAGTTCAGCACGAATAATGTCTTCGCGACCAACGAGTATGAGTTCAGCTTGGGATTCTCGAGCAAGGAACGCAAGAGCAGCAGGCACAGTGACTGAGGGGCCGTGATCGCCACCCATACAATCAATTGATATTTTTTTCGTCATGATGATCAGCACAAGCTGAACGTGGTCATCGCTTTGACCAGATCAGCAAGAGTGGGAATGTACTGAGTAACGACAGAGGAAGGCAGTGTCTGCATACAAAAACGGCGCAAGCAGTCTGAGACTCTTCACGCCGGATTGTTTTTTTGAATAATGAAATTATTCGTCGTTCTTGGTCTTGATCACTTTACGACCACGATAAAAGCCATTTGGGCTGATATGGTGACGCAGATGTGTCTCACCTGTGGTTGGCTCAACTGCGGTTGCTGGTGCAGTTAAAAAGTCATGCGAGCGATGCATGCCACGTTTGGATGGTGATTTCTTATTTTGTTGAACTGCCATGATGCACTCCTAATACGGTTAATCTAAAATTTTAACATAGTCAGCGCATAAAACTGCGCTTCTTATAGGGGAAATGAGCGAATAGTTGAAAATTTCGGCCTATTTCTCGCTAATAGCCACCGGCTTGACTAACTACAGTTCGAGCAAAAAAGTTTCTATTATTTTAATTTTTTCAGCGCCGCGAACGGTGATACTGCCTTTTCATTGACGATTTCTGGCTTAAATCCGTCGGGACAGCTTACATGACGAGGAGATACTGGCAAAGCAAGTAAAGCCTCATCTTCTAATAAAACCGAAGAATCCTGCTCGGGCGACACCACAATCACATCAATGGTGTCATCATCTAAACGCGCTTCAAGTTCATCCGCCTGCTCTTCGGTCTTGGCGAGCACTAGGGTAGAGACAGAATCCAAGGTTTCTACATAAGGCGTCAAACAACGCTGACAAATTAATTTCACCTGCGCTT
>CANGLD010000080.1 GCA_947454475.1 Oxalobacteraceae bacterium | reverse complement strand
TCCTGAAGATAATGATGGATGTTGTTGTATACAAAAAAGCTTTAGCCTAATTCTTTCACCATAGCAGGCACTGCTTCAAATAAATCACCGACTAAACCATAATCCGCCACACTAAAAATCGGTGCTTCAGGATCTTTGTTAATCGCGACGATGGTTTTTGAATCTTTCATACCGGCGAGATGTTGAATCGCACCTGAGATGCCGACGGCAATATATAAATTCGGTGCAACAATTTTTCCTGTTTGTCCAACTTGCCAGTCGTTAGGTACATAGCCTGCATCAACTGCAGCACGTGAAGCACCCATTGCAGCGCCAAGCTTGTCTGCCAAGGGTTCAAGAATTTTAAAATTCTCACCAGAACCCATACCACGTCCACCGGACACAATGATTTTTGCAGCCGTTAATTCAGGACGATCAGACTTAGCAAATTCACGTGACACAAAAGCAGACTTTCCAGAATCAGCAACTGCAGTGATATTTTCTATCGCAGCATTACCTCCTGTACCTGCTGCATCAAAACCTGTTGTGCGTACTGTGATCACTTTAATCGCATCGGTAGCTTGCACAGTTGCGATTGCATTGCCTGCGTAAATAGGACGCTCAAACGTATCAGGACTATCTACTTTCGTGATTTCAGATATTTGTCCTACATCTAATTTCGCGGCAACGCGTGGCAGTATATTTTTTCCAAATGCAGTAGCCGGCGCGAGTATGTGGCTGTAGTTGTTAGCGATGGCAAGTGCTTGACTAGCTGCATTCTCAGCTAAACCATTTGCAAAGTGCGCTGCATCTGCAACCAAAACTTTTGTGACACCAGCAATTTGCGTAGCCGCTTGTGCAGCAGCCTGACAATCATGTCCTGCTATTAATACATGTACCTCTCCACCACATTGTGTTGCCGCTGTAATGGTATTGAGCGTACTACCTTTTAATGAAACATTATCGTGTTCTGCTATGACGAGTGCGGACATATTATTTCCTTAAATGTCAGATGACTTTAGCTTCAGTTTTAAGTTTAGATACCAGTGTTGCGACGTCTGGCACCATCACACCAGCAGCGCGTTTCGCTGGCTCACTGACTTTTAATGTTTTTACACGCGGCGCTACATCAACGCCTAGTTCATCAGGCTTAAGAATATCGAGTTGCTTTTTCTTGGCCTTCATAATGTTAGGTAAGGTGACATAACGTGGCTCATTCAGGCGCAAATCGGTAGTGATTATCGCTGGCAAAGTGAGTGATAAGGTTTCTAAACCTCCATCGACTTCACGCGTAACAATCGCCTTACCATCTTCAATTACCACTTTAGATGCGAAAGTCGCTTGCGGCCAATCCAACAACGCTGCCAACATTTGACCCGTTTGGTTGCAATCATCATCAATCGCTTGTTTGCCTAAGATGATGAGCTGAGGCTGCTCTTTATCGACTAAAGCTTTGATTAACTTAGCCACCGCGAGCGGCTGCAACTCTGCTTCTGTTTCAACTAAGAGTGCACGATCAGCACCGATTGCCATCGCAGTACGCAAAGTTTCCTGACATTGCGACACACCACAAGACACCGCCACTACTTCGGTGACTTTGCCTGCTTCTTTAAGACGCATCGCCTCTTCGACGGCGATTTCATCGAAGGGATTCATAGACATCTTGACGTTGGCGATATCGACACCGCTACCATCAGATTTCACGCGAACTTTCACGTTGTAATCAACAACGCGTTTAACTGGAACCAGGACTTTCATGGATTACCCCTGAGGATGACATTGACGTTAACGTAAACGGAATTATAAAAGAGATTACAAAAGCGCGCAAAATTTCGGCACGATCGTTCTATTATTTGCCAAAAAATAAGAGGTCACAGCAAAACTGACCCCAAAACGCTGAAACTGTTTAGTAGGTTGTTATTTTATTTGCGCCGCATAAAAAAGGTGAATTCCAGCTCTGCTTGACTATGCTCAAGCAAATCATTGCCCGTCTGACGCGCAAAAGCCTGAAAATCCCGCACCGAGCCAGGATCTGTCGCCACCACACGCAAAATATCACCGCTACTCATGTCGGACAGTGCTTTCTTTGCTTTCAATATAGGCAGCGGGCATTTCAATCCGCGTGCATCTAAGTCTTTTTGAAATTCCATACTGCTTCCTTTGTTTACTGCTTATATGTACTACTCTCACTCATCGGGACGCTGCGCGCCCCAATCTATGAATTCAACTGGCAAGCCACGTGCCTGCATCCAATCTGCCATAGCGTAACCAGTACCAGCACGCCATGGCCTTAATCGTTCCGGTGCCACCAACTTAAATTCAACCAACTCTGGAGATAACTGTATCTCACCCGAAGCGCGCACATGATAGGCAATGATTAATTCGTTTTTACGGATAAATTCATATACGCCAATCAGATCAACCGACTCTGCATGTAAGTTGGTTTCTTCTTTTAACTCACGTGCTATGCCTTGTTCTGGCGTTTCACCACGCTCCATGAAACCGGTAATAAGCGCAAAATTTTTCTCAGGCCACGCCACATTGCGCGCTAAAAGAATACGTCCCTCGATCTCTACTAATGCTGCTAAAACAGGAAGGGGATTATCCCAATGTGTCCAATGACCTTCTGGACAAGCAAGTCGGATTTTGTCGCCATCAGTGTTGTTGTCAGCATCTGCGCGAAAAATTAAGGGCGTCGCACATAGGGGACAAAATCGATACTCTTGCATACACTTAAAGACGTTCGCCTACCCATGCTTGCACGCCTGCTAAAGCAGCGGGTAACCCTTGTGGCTCAGTGCCACCTGCTTGCGCCATATCCGCTCTGCCACCGCCTTTACCACCCACCTGCTGGGCTACAAAATTCACTAACTCGCCTGCTTTTATTTTGCTCGTTGCATCGGCAGTCACACCAGCAATCAAACTCACTTTACCTTCATTCACAGCCGCTAAAACAATCGCTGCAGACTTGAGTTGGTCTTTCATTTTGTCCATCACAACACGCAATGTGCTGGCATCTGCATCGGGCAGCATGACCGCCAATACTTTTAAACCTTTAATGTCTACAGCTTGCGATAACAATTCATCACCCTGCCCTGATGCCATTTTAGACTTCATCGCAGAGAGATCTTTTTCTAGCGCTTTCACTTGCTCTTGAATTTGCTGTATGCGCTGTGTGATTTCTTCTGGCTGGACTTTTAATACTGCGGCAGTTTCATTCACACGCGAAGCCAGTGATTGAACTAGTGTGAGTGCATTGGCGCCAGTGACAGCTTCAATCCTTCGTATACCTGCAGCGACACCGCCTTCAGAGACGATTTTAAAGAGACCAATATCACCAGTACGCGTGACATGCGTACCACCACATAATTCACGTGACGTGCCTATACCCAAGACACGCACTTGATCACCATATTTTTCACCAAACAAAGCCATAGCACCATGTTTGATTGCATCATCGTAGGCCATCAAGTCTGCGCTCGTTGCTGCATTTTCTAATACTTCATGATTGACTAAGGCTTCAATACGACGCATCTCATCTGTTGTGACTGGTGCGTTATGACTAAAATCAAAACGGGTTTTATCTGCATCAACTAAAGAACCCTTTTGCGTCACATGTCCACCCAATACAGTACGTAAGGCTTTATGCATAAGATGCGTTACAGAGTGATTACGCATAGTCGCAATACGACGTTGATGATCTACTTTGGCAGACACGCTATCACCGACTCGCAAGCCACCATTATGTAATTTGCCATGATGTCCAAATACATCGGCTTGAATTTTTTGTGTATCTAAAACTTCGAAGCTAGCCTGCCCCATTTCAAGCACACCCGCATCTCCAGCTTGACCACCGGACTCTGCATAGAAAGGAGTGTGATCTAACACCACAATCGCATCTTGACCTGCAGTTACTGCATCAACTGCACTACCGTTCACATATAGCGCAATAATTTTTGCTTGCTCGGCAAGCGTTTCATATCCTACAAACTTAGTTTTAGGGCCGCTATATTCAATGCCGGCAGCCATTTCAAATTTACCTGCTGCACGCGCTGCATTTTTTTGTTTTTCCATCGCCACTTGAAAACCGGCTTCGTCTAAGGTCACATCACGTTCACGACAAATGTCAGCTGTTAAATCAAGTGGAAAACCATAGGTGTCATAGAGAGTGAAGGCAGTTTTTCCATCTAAGTGAGCAGGATCTTTCGCTAATGCAGCTTCAAGAATTTTCATGCCGTTTTCCAGCGTCTCACCAAAACGTTCTTCTTCTTGTTTTAAAACGCCAGCAACTCGCTCTGCTGCTTCACTCAACTCGGGATAAGCGACACCCATTTCTTTAACTAGATCAGGCACTAACTTATAAAAGAAAGGCCGTTTCTGACCTAACTTATTGCCATGCCTCAGAGCGCGACGAATAATGCGACGTAAAACATAAGCACGACCTTCACTGCCAGGAATAACACCATCGGTCACTAAAAATGCGCAAGCACGAATATGATCAGCAATCACTTTCAAAGAATTATTCGCAAGATCAGTGGCACCTGTTTCTCTCGCTGCTGCTTGAATTAATCGCGCAAATGAATCAATCTCATAATTACTATGCACGTGCTGCAAAATCGCAGCTAAGCGTTCCAACCCCATACCGGTATCCACACAAGGTGCAGGCAATGGTGTGAGTACAGCTTCGCCAGTTTTGGGATCAATTTGTCTATCAAACTGCATGAAGACGTTGTTCCAGATTTCTATGTATCTGTCGCCATCTTGCTCGGCACTTCCAGGAGGTCCACCCCAAACATCTGGACCATGATCATAAAAAATTTCTGAACAAGGACCACAAGGACCAGTATCTGCCATCTGCCAAAAATTATCGGAAGCGTAAGGTGCGCCTTTGTTATCACCAATACGAACCACACGCTCTGCAGGAAGACCAATTTCATTCACCCAAATGTCATAGGCTTCATCATCGGTGTGATACACCGTTGCCCATAATTTTTCTGCAGGTAATCCATACACTGTGGTGAGTAATTCAAAAGCCCATTTCAATGAATCACGCTTGAAGTAATCACCAAAAGACCAGTTACCCAGCATTTCAAAAAAAGTGTGGTGGCGTGCGGTGTAACCCACATTTTCTAAATCATTATGTTTGCCGCCTGCGCGCAAACAACGCTGCACAGAAGCCGCACGCACATAAGAACGTTTATCTGCACCTAAAAACACATCTTTGAATTGCACCATGCCCGAATTTGTAAATAACAAGGTCGGATCGTTGCCTGGAACCAGACTGGAAGAGCGAACGACGGAATGGGCTTTGGACTCAAAAAAACTGAGGAATTTTTCGCGTATATCGGACGAGTTCATAGGTATTTTGGCAGAGCATGCAAACGCATTATCAAACCGCTGATTATACGTGAAGCCCCTAGATAGACTGCTAGCAAGCTAGCCATATAGCTAGATGTATTGTCGAAAAATCAACCTTAACTAGATTGAACACCAAAATCTGCGGGAATGATGTCGATACGATCGGTGCAAAAAGCATCCACTCCCATGGCAAACAAACGTTGTGCTTCTTTAGGATCATTCACGGTGTAACAAAACAATCCCATGCCCGCATTTTTAATTGCTGTGGCTTGTTCTTGCGTGAGATGGGCAGCCTTCACATGCAGTGCATGCGCTTCTAATGACTGCAATTGCTGCAACCAATCTGGCGGGACTTTTTCAACTAATAATGCACGCGGAACATGCGGCGCTACCGCCATCGCAGACTGCAAAGCCAATCGTGAAAACGAAGATAAGAGCACAGCACCTGCAGGCAAGCTTGCGCAAATCTGCGCAACCAAACGACCTGTTTCTGCTTCCTTACCTGGTGCAGGCTTTATCTCAGCATTCATCCATATGCCATGTTGCAGACAAAACGCTATAGCAGATGCAAAATCGGGTACAGGTTCACCAGCAAATGCTGGACTAAACCAGCTACCCGCATCCATGCTTGCCAACTGCGCTGCGGAGAATTGTGTGACTAAGCCCTCGGCTTGCACAGTACGGCCACATTCACTGTCGTGCATTAAGACGCAATCGCCATTCTCTAAAGCCATCACATCAAACTCAACTGCATGAAAGCCATACGATAATCCACAGCGCAAAGCGGCCAGCGTATTTTCAGGGGCAAGTGAGCCGCCACCACGATGTGCAATTATTTTTGGATACACCCACATAGCATCTCCCCTCGCTAGCCCTTCAATCCTAGTCAAACTCAACCATCAGTCCTATCTAAGTTACCCGCTACGGTAGAATGCAGTCTTATTCTTCATGTTGCATAACTAGGTTTATGAGTCACGACAACAATTCTACAAACAGCACCGTCCCTTCGAATTTTTTGCGCGGCATTATTGATAGCGATATCGCTAGCGCAAAATATGCGCATCGATCTGATGCACAGGGCAAGGCCTTGCCTACGGTGATCACACGCTTTCCACCCGAGCCTAACGGTTATCTCCATATCGGCCATGCTAAATCAATCTGTCTGAATTTCGGCTTAGCGCGCGATTATGCAGGACGCTGTCATTTACGTTTTGATGACACCAATCCTACCAAGGAAGACCAAGAATATGTCGATACCATTATAGATAGTGTGCAATGGCTAGGTTACGACTGGAAGCATGAAGGCGTAACGCATCTTCATTACGCTAGTGATTATTTTGATCAACTGTATCAAATGGCTGAGTGGTTAATCACTGCAGGTCATGCTTATGTAGATAGTCAAAGCGCAGATGATATGGCGGCCAATCGCGGTAGTTTTAGTGAGCCCGGCAAAAATTCACCCTTTAGAGATCGTCCTGCTGAAGAATCCCTTGCTTTGTTTAGACGTATGAAAGCGGGTGAATGCAAAGATGGCGAACATATCGTGCGCGCAAAAATCGATATGGCATCACCGAATATGAATATGCGCGATCCAGCGATTTACCGTATTCGTCATGCGCATCATCATCGCACTGGTGATAAATGGTGCATTTATCCTATGTATGACTATACGCATCCAATTTCTGATGCCTTAGAAAATATTACGCATTCATTTTGCACTTTAGAGTTTCAAGATCATCGCCCTTTTTATGATTGGATACTAGAGCGTTTAACTGAAGGTGGATTTTTCAAAAAGCCTTTGCCACATCAGTATGAATTTGCACGACTCAATCTGACTTATGCCATTACGAGTAAACGCAAACTCTTACAACTAGTAGAAGAAAAAATTGTCGATGGCTGGGATGATCCTCGTATGCCTACGATTGTTGGCATCCGTCGTCGAGGCTACACACCAGAAGCGATTCAACTTTTTGCTGAACGCATAGGCGTAGCGAAAGCAGATAGCTGGATAGACATGAGCACCCTAGAAGGTGCGCTACGTGATGATCTTGATCCTAAGGCAGCACGTTTAGTTGCTGTGCTTAATCCACTCAAACTGATTATTGATAATTTTTCTGAAACAGCGAGTGAAGATTGCACTGCACCTGTACATCCTCATCATCCTGAACGTGGCAATCGACATTTCAAACTCAGTCGCGAACTGTGGATAGAAGCCGAAGATTTTATGGAAGTACCGAGCAAAGGTTATTTCCGTCTTTTCCCTGGGAATAAAGTTCGACTACGTTATGGCTTTGTCGTTGAATGCACAGGCTGTGATAAAGATGCGAACGGCAATGTGATTGCAGTACATTGCAATTATTTAGCTGATAGTAAGAGCGGCACAGAAGGCTCGGCAAATTACAAAGTGAAGGGCAATATTCATTGGGTATCTGCCGCGCATGCTGTAGAAGCTGAAGTCAGACTGTATGATCGTTTATTCAGTGATGCCCATCCTGATGCAGGTGGCAAAGATTTTAAACAAGCACTGAACGCAGATTCTAAAACGGTAGTCACTGCCTATTGTGAGTCAGGTGCTGAATTAGCTCAACCTGATGAAAAATTTCAGTTTGAACGACATGGTTATTTTGTTGCCGATCGCTTAGATAGCAAAGCTGGCAAACCCGTATTTAATCGCATCACTACACTCAAAGATAGCTGGACGAGTAAATAAGCATGCAAGGCCACTGCTTTGCATGCTTAGGTTCACACTCGCTTCATGTCAGAGCGTGATTAATTTCTTGTTGATTGCTCTGGCTTTTATTACATGAATTATTCCAAACTCGTTTTTATTGATCTCGAAACAACGGGCGCAAATCCTGCGGTCGATCATATTACTGAAATTGGTTTAGTTGAAGTTGATCAGCAAGGTGGTGCAAACCATTGGTCTAGCTTAGTCAATCCCAATACCTCGATTCCTGCTTTTATACAGGGACTAACCGGCATTACAAATGAAATGGTGCAAGACGCACCAGAATTCTCTGCATTAGCGGCAGACTTATTTGAGAAATTAGATGGTGCGCTTTTTATTGCGCACAATGCCCGTTTTGATCATGGCTTTTTAAGAAATGCTTTCAAAGCAGCAGGCTATAACTTGCGTGTTGATGTGCTATGCACAGTTAAATTATCGCGCGCTTTATATCCTGATGAACGACGACATAATCTAGATGTACTCATAGAGCGTCATGGATTAATTCCCAATGGCCGTCATCGCGCACTGGCTGATGCTGATTTAATTTGGCAATTCTGGCAAAAACTACCTGCACAGATTCCTAATGAAACATTACAAAGCACGCTCAACTCACTACTACAAACAACTACGTTACCTTCACATCTAGATCAGCATGCTTTAGATGATTGTCCTGATACACCAGGTGTGTATTATTTTTATGGCGAAAATAATATTCCACTGTATGTTGGTAAGAGTGTGCAATTACGTAAACGTGTACTGTCGCATTTTTCTGCCGATCATAAGTTTTATAAAGAAATGCGTTTATCTCAGCAATTGCATCGAGTCGAATGGCGCGAGACTGCAGGAGAAATTGGCGCACTACTTTTAGAAGCACAAGCGATTAAATCGCTACAACCTATACATAATCAACAGTTACGCCAAAAAAGAAGTTTATGTGCTTGGCAATTAAAAATTGATTCTGCACCTAAGTTGGTTATGGCAAGAGATGAAGATTTCGGACAGGCACAAAACTTATGTGGATTATTTAGCTCGAAAAGAAAAGCTGAAAATGTTTTACGCGAACTTGCTGAATCGCATCAATTATGTTTAGCCATGCTGGGACTTGAATCTAGATCATCAACTACTCATCCCTGTTTTGCCATGCAATTAAATCGATGCAAAGGAGCTTGCGTAGGTAAAGAACCTACAACTCTGCATCATGCACGATTAGAAGCCGCATTATCTAGTTTACGAATAGAGACATGGCCTTACGGCGGCGCAGTGGGATTGATAG
>CANGLD010000079.1 GCA_947454475.1 Oxalobacteraceae bacterium | reverse complement strand
GACATACGTTCTAAATTAATTTGATGCAGAATGCCATTCCCAGGTGGGATCACATCCACATTCTTAAATGCTTTTTTAGTCCAGTTAATAAAATCAAAGCGATCTTCATTACGACGATCTTCAATCGCGCGATTTTTATTAAATGCATCAGGATCAAATCCTCCGCACTCCACTGCGAGAGAATGGTCGACCACTAATTGTGTAGGCACGACAGGATTGACTAAAGCAGGATCACCACCCTGCGCAGTAATAGCATCACGCAAGCCTGCTAAATCGACTAAGGCAGTCTGACCAAGAATGTCATGACACACTACGCGTGCTGGAAACCATGGAAAATCTAAATCGCGTTTGCGTTCAATCAGCTGTTTTAATGAGTCCGTTAATGTTGTAGGATCACAGCGACGCACGAGGTTTTCTGCTAATACACGTGAGGTGTAAGGCAGTTTTTCCCAAGCACCGGCTTGAATCGCATTAACAGCAGCGCGTGCATCGAAATAATCAAGTTTGGTACCAGGCAGAGATTTGCGGTGAGCAGTGTTCATGGGAGCAGAATAAAAAAGGGGCTGACAAAAATCTTAAAAGAGTCTAAAAAAAATCTTAAGGCTGAAAGAAATTCTTAAAAACGAATAAAAATTAAGACGAATGAAAATCGATTAAGAGTCTCACCTCAGTAGGCAGTGCGCTCACTGAGGAAAGATAATCTTGTTGATGATTTATTTACGATTTTTGATTGGTACAAATTTCAGATTTTCAGGACCTACATAATTCGCGCTAGGACGAATAATTTTATTGTCTATGCGTTGTTCAACAATATGTGCAGCCCAACCTGATGTACGTGAAATCACAAACAATGGTGTGAACATCGCTGTTGGCACACCCATCATGTGATAAGACACTGCTGAGAACCAATCCAGATTTGGGAACATTTTTTTCACATCCCACATCACTGATTCCAAACGTGCCGCAATATCAAACATTTTGGTAGAACCTGCATCTTTAGACAATTGATGCGCCACTTCTTTAATCACTTTGTTGCGTGGATCAGAGATGGTGTAAACAGGATGACCAAAACCGATGATGACTTCTTTATTTTCTACGCGACGACGGATATCTGCTTCGGCTTCATCTGGATTGTCATAGCGCTTTTGAATTTCAAACGCAACTTCATTTGCACCACCATGCTTAGGACCGCGTAATGCACCTATTGCGCCAGTGATAGCGGAATACATATCTGAACCCGTACCTGCAATAACACGACCTGCAAAAGTCGAGGCATTGAATTCATGCTCTGCATATAAGATTAAAGAGGTATGCATCGCTTTGACCCACAAATCGGAAGGTGCTTCACCATGTAGCAAATGTAGGAAATGACCGCCGATAGAATCATCATCGGTTTCAACTTCTATACGACGACCGTTATGGCTATAGTGATACCAGTACAACAGTATAGAACCAAAAGATGCCATTAATCTGTCCGCAATATCACGTGCACCTGGTGTGTTGTGATCTTCTTTTTCGGGCAGTACACAGCCTAAAGCTGATACACCGGTACGCATTACATCCATAGGATGGGAAGAAGCAGGCAGCCACTCTAAAACTGCTTTCACATTTGCAGGCAAGCCACGCAAGGCTTTGAGTTTTTGTTTGTATGCTTGTAATTCAGCGTTGGTAGGCAACTTACCATGTACGAGTAAGTGTGCAATCTCTTCGAATTCGCAAGTGTCCGCCACATCGAGAATATCGTAACCACGGTAGTGCAAGTCATTCCCAGTTTTACCGACTGTACACAATGCGGTATTCCCAGCAGTCACACCAGAGAGTGCAACAGATTTTTTTGGTTTAAAACCCGGTGTTTGTTGTTCGCTCATTATTTTCTCCTAAAATTTTTTACACTTTGTTGATGTTCGTGACGCGGCTTTATTTCGCTTTTTGCTGAGCGAATAAGGCATCTAGTTTTTGTTCGAAATCGTGATAACCAATTCGGTCATATAACTCCATACGTGTTTGCATGGTATCGACGACATTTTTTTGCGTACCGTCACGACGTACTGCCATATAAACATTTTCTGCTGCTTTGTTCATAGCGCGGAAAGCTGACAGTGGATACAAGATCAAACCGCAATCTGCATCACGTAATTCATCTACCGTGAAAAGTGGTGTGGCACCAAATTCAGTGATGTTAGCGAGGATAGGTACTTTGACTGCTGCAGCGAATTGTTTGTACATCGCTAACTCTGTAATCGCTTCTGGGAAAATCATGTCCGCACCCGCTTCTACACAAGCGACTGCACGTTCTATCGCAGAATCTAAGCCTTCGACAGCGAGAGCATCAGTACGTGCCATGATGACGAAATTTTCATCGGTTCTTGCATCCACTGCTGCTTTAATTCTGTCGACCATTTCTTGCTTGGTGACGATTTCTTTATTCGGTCTGTGACCACAGCGCTTCGCACCTACCTGATCTTCAATGTGCATCGCAGCAGCACCGAACTTAATCATGGATTTCACAGTACGCGCTACATTGAATGCGGATGAACCAAAGCCTGTATCTACATCCACCAATAAAGGCAAATCACAGACATCGGTAATGCGACGTACATCAGTCAACACATCATCTAAATTTGAAATGCCTAAATCTGGCAAACCTAATGAACCTGCTGCCACACCACCACCAGACAAATAAATTGCTTTAAATCCGGCACGCTTAGCTAGCAAAGCATGATTTGCATTAATTGCGCCTATGACTTGCAAAGGCGATTCTTCTTTCATCGCCTGACGAAATTTCGCGCCCGCAGATTGCATACTCATTTTTATAATCCTGTGTAAAAGATGTTTCAGGGAGTGCTCTTAGTCGACTTAGTTTGCAATCAGCGTGCCAGTTGAAAAAGTATTATTACTAAAAAGTTAACTCGCAAATCGCCGAAAAATAAGCTCGAAGAAACAAGCGACTAGGCATCGCCATCTCAACCATGGATAAGAAAAGCCTTGCCATGATGTTTCAGCTCATGTTTCAATGTTCAAATATTTTGAAACATGAAAAAATCTGAAACATGGCACGACCACCTAGTTTTACCCGTGATCTTCCGAATGGCCATAAACCAGTTTTCTGGACGGTATCGATTTCGAGATTAATCGATCTGTTTCGCGACATCACACTGGAATATGATGACCGCGCCATCATCACACCCATTAACCTAGGATTTGAAGAGGCTGTCGCTCACATAAGAGAACGACTTCAAACTGAACGTTGTGATGCCATTATTTCAGCAGGCTCGAACGGCGCTTATTTAAAAAGCCGTTTATCTGTCCCTGTACTCATTGCTAAAGCGAGTGGTTTTGATGTGATGCAAGCACTTGCGAGTGCACGCAAAATCACACCGGAAATAGGTTTGATTAATTATCAAGAACCCCTAACTGAGCTTGCAGATTTTCAACGCACCTTTGGACTAGACATCATGCAACGCACGTATGTCACGGTGGAAGATGCGCGTGCACAAATCAATGAAATGAAAGCAGCTGGAATCAAAGCGGTTGTAGGTGCAGGTTTAATTACTGATCTAGCAGAAGAAGCAGGATTAACAGGTGTGTTTGTGTATTCAGCTGCATCGATACGTAATGCATTTGATGATGCTTTAGAAATTGCACGTGTCACCCATTTAGAACGAACCGACATAGGCAATCCTACTCGCTCCAGCAAACAAAACACCAAACATAGCGTGAGTGATTTACGTGGTGATTCACCTGTCATGCAATCACTGCGTGAGACGATTTCTTATTATGCAAAATCGCCCGCCACTGTCCTTATACAAGGTGAAACAGGGACTGGCAAAGAACTGGTAGCACAAGCAATTCATCGTGCAAGCAATCGTGGCATGGGAGCGCAACAAGCTTTTGTTGCAGTGAATTGCGGAGCAATTGCTGAATCACTATTGGAATCCGAATTATTCGGCTATGAAGAAGGTGCGTTTACTGGTTCACGTCGTGGTGGTCATGCAGGTTTATTTGAAGCCGCACATAGAGGCACTTTATTTCTAGATGAAATAGGTGAAATGCCGCTTACATTGCAAACACGATTGTTACGCGTACTAGAAGAAAAAGAAGTCACACGGGTAGGTGGCACACGACCAGTTACTGTGGATGTACGGATTATTAGTGCAACACATTGCGACTTAGAAGCACGTATAGCGGAAGGAAGATTTAGAGCCGATTTGTTTTATCGTTTAGGTGTATTACGACTCACATTACCTGCATTGCGAGAACATACCGAAGATTTAGTGGCACTAGCCGAGTGGTGTTTAAAAAACGCATTAGCAGAAATGAACGTTCGACCCAATGCTAACCTCCATGCTGAATTGAATGCATGCCTACCCTTACTCTCTGCGTATACATGGCCAGGCAATGTACGTGAACTACGCAATCTCATGCAACGAGTTGCATTGCTACTCGCCGTAGAACCATTGCAAGCATTAACACCTGCACTCATGTTGAAGCTAGCACCAGAATTGCAGAACTCACCCACAAACACTTACTCAAAAAAATATCAACCTACGATTAAATCTACTAGTCATAGTGTGAGTGTGCATGAAACATTACAACGCTTTGAAGGCAATCGCGCTGCAGCTGCAGAACATCTAGGAATAAGCAGAACCACATTGTGGCGACGCTTGAAAGAAGAATAAGCAGAATTACTTTTGAATTTTTAGAGCGCAAAGCATTACGCCGTATGAAATGATAATTTACAAGACGGTGATGCAATACGGATGATTACGCTACGCTAATCGTCCCTACAACTTAATGGAGTGTTTGCGAATCGTAGGGATGGTTAGCGCAGCGTAACCATCCGAAAATTAAATGGTATTAAATTTTTGTACGGCGAGGCAGCGTAACGCAGTCAGCGGAGCTACTTAGAAAATTTTCTTACAAGCTTCGCTGGCAAGGCTTGCTGCCGAAGACAGTACATGTCGTACGGCGAGGCAGCGTAACGCAGTCAGCGGGGCTTTTAAGAAAATTTTATTCTTCTTTGGTGCCTTCGATGCCCAACTCCTGAATCTTACGCGTAATGGTATTACGCCCTATTCCTAATCGAATTGCGGCATCGTTTTTACGACCGTGTGTATGTTTGAGTGCAGTTTTAATTAGGGCTGATTCAAAATCTCTGCCTAAGGCATCCATGACTTCTGGTTTACCTGCCGCCAGCATGCGTGCTGCTTCAGCTTCTAATAACATGATCCAGCTTCCACGATCGAGCATAGGCGCTCCAACCATGATGGGTGCACTCGGATCACGATCTAGCGACGATCCTGCAGGCGGTTGTTCTGACAAGACACTCGTTACCATGGAGGGTGTTGCTATAGGCGTGATGTCTGTCATGCTGCCTGAGGTGAGTTCATGCGGCAGATCTTTAATCTCTACAGTTTGCCCGGGCGCCATGACGGTGATCCAGTTACATAAATTTTCTAACTGTCTTACGTTACCTGGTAAATCTAGCTTAGATAAAAACTGCATGGCAGCTTCTGAAAGTCGTTTTACTTCAACCCCGAGTTGACGTGCGCTTTGCGTTAAGAAGTGACGTGCTAATAAGGGAATATCTTCGGGACGCTCACGTAGTGATGGTAAGCGTAGTCGTATCACATTCAAACGATGATACAAGTCTTCACGAAACAAACCTTCGCGTACACGTTGTTCTAGATTTTGGTGGGTTGCTGCGATGACGCGTACATTTGCTTTAAGTGATTGATGACCACCTACGCGATAAAAATGTCCATCGGATAAAACACGCAATAAACGTGTTTGCAAATCGAATGGCATATCGCCAATTTCATCTAAAAATAATGTGCCGCCTTCTGCTTGTTCAAAGCGACCTCGACGCGTGGATTGCGCGCCTGTAAAGGCGCCACGTTCATGTCCAAATAATTCAGACTCGAGCAAATCTTTAGGTATGGCTGCTGTGTTGAGTGCAATAAATGGTTGAGTTGAACGTGGACTGTGTTTATGCAATGCACGCGCCACTAATTCCTTACCTGTGCCAGATTCACCAGTGATGAGGACTGTGACATTCGATTGTGAAAGTCGTCCTATCGCCCTAAACACATCTTGCATAGCTGCTGCTTGCCCGAGTATTTCTGGTGTTTCTGAAGCGATTTGATCGACATCGGATTCACGCAGGCTTTCATCTAAAGCACGACGTATTAATTCAACGGCTTTATCTAAATCAAAAGGCTTGGCGAGATATTCAAATGCGCCGCCTTGGAAGGCAGCGACTGCAGAATCTAGATCGGAGAACGCAGTCATGACTATCACTGGCAAACCAGGATGCTGCGCTTTCACCAATTGCAAAAGCTCTAGCCCAGATTCACCCGGCATACGGATATCGGAAACCAGAACTTGGGGCGTGGAGGTTTTCAAGGCCTCGACGGTATCTCTTACATTAGAGAAGCTACGGGTGGCGAGATTCTCTCGAGCTAGTGCTTTTTCCAGCACCCAACGTATCGATTCATCATCATCAACTATCCAAATTGGTTTCATAGGTTCGCTTCTCGCATTCGCAGCATCGCACCAAATTGGTGCTTTCTCTGCCATTCTAATCTCTCTTAGGGCTCCCGCTTGGACAGCCCTGCACAAGATCAGGGCAATGCAATAAGGATATGAAAATCAGTATGGCCAGGGCGACTATCGCATTCAATCACGCCCATATGCTGCTGTATGAAGGTTTGCGCCAATGTGAGGCCTAAACCGCTGCCTCCATCTCTACCTGAGACTAAGGGGTAGAAAATTCTGTCCTTCAATTCAGCCGGTATGCCCGGACCATTGTCGATGATATGCAAGTCTAGTGCCAGCCGATAGCGGACCTTTGCGATGGTGACAGAACGTAGGATACGACTGCGGAAAATGATTTCTGCATCACCCAATTCGCGCCGTACTGCTAAGGCTTGTGCAGCGTTATGTGCGATGTTTAACACGGCTTGTATGAGTTGCTCTTTATCACCACGAAATTCGGGCAGGGAGAGGTCGTAATCCCGCTTAATGGTCAAACCATGAGGAAACTCCGCCATGATGAGACTACGCACCCGCTCAAATACTTCATGGATATTCACATCACCGACTATATGTGGCCGTCTATGTGGTGCTAGCAGCCTATCTACTAAGGTTTGCAAGCGATCGGACTCTTTAATGATGACTTGCGTGTACTCGCGCAATTCCTTCAAGTGACGGTCGGGTAATTCCATTTCCAACAACTGTGCCGCTCCCCGTATTCCACCCAGAGGATTTTTGATTTCATGCGCCAAATTACGAATCAGCTCTTTATTCGCTTGGGTTTGATCCAACAAACGTTCTTCACGATCCAGTTTTATCTGCTGATCGTTTTCACGTAATTCTATGAGTATGGGATTTTCAGTATCGTCCAGAACGGTAACGATCATGTTTACCTGTAAAGGAAGTCGACCACCTGCACGCTCGAGGAATAAATCCTCCCGCTTTTCATCAAACTGATGTTGTTGAGCCTGCGCAAAGATGGCAGCTAATTTGTCACCGTTGACGAATAAATCCGCCATACGCTGATGTTGCAGTAACTTAAACGAGCTCTCCAACAAACTCTCTGCGGCTGCATTGGCGTAGGTTATGCGCCCTTCTACGTCGAGCACTAACACTGCCGAAGCCAGTAAATCTAGGCCGCCCAACGAGGTGGAAAGTATATTCACGATGATCCAAAAAATAAGGCCGTTAACCGGCCTTGTTTGTCTTTATTAAGCCCACCTCTATTTTAAAGTACTGATCTCCCGTTTGAGTGCTTCTATATTTTTTTCTGAGCGTTGTATGTCTTCTTTGAGTTGTGCGACGCGCTCTAAGTACTTTGCATAA
Organism: Oxalobacteraceae bacterium; assembly: GCA_947454475.1. Classification (GTDB taxonomy): domain Bacteria; phylum Pseudomonadota; class Gammaproteobacteria; order Burkholderiales; family Burkholderiaceae_D; genus Pernthalerella. Next base: position 1,483 of record CANGLD010000079.1, on the reverse strand, counting down.
TTACGTTCGCTACCTAAACGTTCAGGCTCACCATTCTGATATTCCTGCTTGAGTTCTATCAGCCTAGACTCTTCCCGTTTGACTTCATCGAGCAAAATCTGCAATCGGTCCTGATCACGTCGTTTTTGGAGCATGTTATCGACACGAGCAAATGAACCATCCGGCACAGCATTATTTTTCGAGCGGTCACTAGTACCAGATCCTGAGGGAATGACGGACACTGCTTCCACATTCAACTTCTTACAGCCCTTCATATCGCCTGTGTTGCGGTACTCGCGCGAGCCATTAGGTAAGCTGCAAATATAGATTCCTTCTGCATGCAGTCCAGAAAAAAACAAAAGCATGATTAACGTGCTGAGAATTTTCATAATTTATCGTGATTCAGCTAAGAAGTAATAAGGTGGGAGTGAGCCTTACAAGTGAGCCTTACAAGCGCGAACATCAAGTCAGTTCGCATAGCGTTCTTATACCAAAACACAGCTGGATTTATTTGTCATAAAAACAACACTTTGTATAAAAAAATAGGGCAGCCTAAGCTGCCCCATATTTCCTGATGTCTTAAGACAAATTACAGGGAGTAGTACATGTCGAACTCGACTGGATGGGTAGTCATACGGAAACGTGTGACTTCCTGCATTTTCAGATCGATGTAAGCATCGATCATCGAGTCGCTGAACACACCACCGCGCGTTAAGAATTCGCGGTCTTTGTCCAGATGCTCGAGTGCTTGATCCAATGAAGAACAAACGGTAGGGATTTTTGCATCTTCTTCTGGTGGCAGATGGTACAGATCTTTAGTTGCTGCCTCACCTGGATGAATCTTGTTCTGCACACCATCCAAACCGGCCATTAACAATGCTGCAAAGCAGAGGTAAGGGTTAGCTGAAGGATCTGGGAAACGCGTTTCAATACGACGACCCTTAGGATTCGGTACGTGTGGAATACGAATCGAAGCAGAACGATTACGTGAAGAGTAAGCCAGTTTAACTGGAGCTTCAAAACCAGGAACCAAACGTTTGTAGGAATTGGTGCCAGGATTAGTGATCGCATTCAAAGCACGAGCATGTTTGATGATGCCGCCTATGTAGTACAACGCGAATTCTGACAGACCTGCATAGCCATCGCCTGCGAACAGGTTCTTGCCATCTTTCCAAACTGATTGATGCACGTGCATGCCTGAACCATTATCACCAACGATAGGTTTAGGCATGAAGGTCGCTGTTTTACCGTAGTTATGCGCTACGTTAAAGACCACGTATTTCAGATTTTGAGTCCAGTCTGCACGCTCAACCAAGGTTGAGAATTTCGTGCCGATTTCATTTTGACCAGCACCAGCAACTTCATGGTGATGTACTTCAACTGGAATGCCCAAGGATTCAAGAATCAAGCACATTTCTGAACGCATATCTTGGAAGCTATCGACTGGAGGAACTGGGAAGTAACCGCCTTTTACTGCTGGACGATGACCAGTGTTACCGCCTTC
>CANGLD010000078.1 GCA_947454475.1 Oxalobacteraceae bacterium | reverse complement strand
TGTTTTTGATTTTGTCCTTCTTTTCTGCGGCTGCGATATGGATGTTGTTGCAAGCTGAGTTTCTCGCCATTGTATTGGTGCTCGTTTATGTCGGTGCTGTGATGGTGTTGTTCTTGTTTGTGGTCATGATGTTAGACATAGACATGGCAAAGTTGCGAGAAGGTTTTTGGGGGCATTTGCCGATGGCAGCTTTGGTCGGTGGCATCATCGTGCTTGAAATGTCAGCGGTGTTATTCAAAGGATTTTTTGATAAAAATTCTGTCGTACCTGCTGCTGCAGCCAACATAGGTGACACCCGCGAACTGGGAAAATTAATTTATACCCAATATCTGTATGCATTTGAAATTGCATCCATCATTTTGTTAGCAGCCATCGTTGCGGCAGTCGCGTTAACTTTACGTAGACGCAAAGACATTAAGTATTTTGATCCAGGTGCTGCAGTGAGAGTAAAGCGCAAAGACCGTGTGCGCATTGTTAGCATGGCATCTGAACCTGTAGATCGTGGCACTGCAAATGCTGCTGAAAAATCATAAGGGTAAGTAGCATGACTCTGACATTGACACACTTTCTCATTCTCGGTGCGATTCTGTTTGCTATCTCCGTGGTGGGGATATTCTTAAACAGAAAAAACATCATCATCTTGCTGATGGCAATTGAACTCATGCTGCTTGCTGTGAACATGAACTTCGTTGCCTTCTCCCATTATCTGGGTGATGCAGCAGGGCAGATTTTTGTCTTCTTCATTTTGACTGTAGCTGCTGCTGAATCAGCAATTGGCTTAGCGATTCTGGTCGTGTTATTCCGTAACTTAGACACGATAGACGTAGAAGAACTTGATAGCCTAAAAGGCTGATTACCCAACTAGGATAAGACTGATCATGGCAGGGCAACTGAATCCCAATCTACTGCTGGTTGTACCTTTGGCTCCCTTAGTCGGTTCGGCTATTGCGGGCTTATTTGGTACGCGTTTCTTTGGTAATGTGATTGGACGCACTGCATCACATAGCGTGACCATACTAGGCGTGTTGATTGCCTTACTGATTTCACTACAAACCTTATCTGATGTCATGAGTGGTGCTAGCTATAGCGGCACGCTCTACACATGGATGACAGTGGGCGGCATTAAATTAGAAATTGGTTTTCTAATTGATAGCCTCACAGCCATGATGATGTGTGTGGTGACCTTTGTTTCTTTAATGGTGCATATCTACACCATAGGCTACATGGAAGAAGATGAAGGCTATAACCGCTTCTTCTCTTATATTTCTTTATTCACCTTTGCCATGTTAATGCTCGTAATGAGCAATAATTTTCTGCAACTCTTCTTTGGATGGGAAGCAGTAGGGCTGGTGTCGTATCTGTTAATAGGTTTCTGGTTCAAACGTCCCACTGCAATTTTCGCCAACATGAAAGCCTTCTTGGTCAATCGTGTAGGTGACTTTGGTTTCATACTCGGCATAGGCTTATTACTCGCTTATGCAGGTTCCATGAATTATGCAGAAGTGTTTGCTAAACGTGAACAGTTAGCACAGCTCATGTTGCCTGGTTCTGATTGGATGTTAATTACCGTCGCGTGCATCTGCCTCTTTATTGGCGCGATGGGTAAATCAGCGCAATTCCCATTGCATGTGTGGTTGCCTGATTCTATGGAAGGTCCTACACCGATCTCAGCATTAATTCATGCAGCAACGATGGTGACTGCGGGTATTTTCATGGTGGCACGTATGTCACCACTGTTTGAACTCTCAGACACAGCCTTATCGTTTGTCTTGGTGATTGGTTCTATCACGGCTTTGTTCATGGGCTTTCTTGGCATCATACAAAACGACATTAAACGTGTGGTGGCGTATTCCACTTTGTCACAACTGGGATATATGACAGTAGCATTAGGTGCCTCTGCTTATTCAGTCGCCGTATTCCATTTAATGACACATGCTTTCTTTAAAGCCTTGCTCTTCTTAGGAGCAGGTGCAGTGATCATCGGCATGCATCATGATCAAGACATACGCAACATGGGTGGCTTAAGAAAATACATGCCCATCACATGGATCACCGCTTTGTTGGGTTCACTCGCATTAATCGGCACACCATTTTTCTCTGGCTTCTATTCTAAAGACAGCATCATCGAAGCCGTGCATGCAAGTCATATTTGGGGTGCAGAATTTGCGCAGTTTGCAGTGCTAGCGGGTGTGTTTGTGACTGCATTCTATTCATTCCGTATGTACTTCTTAGTCTTTCATGGCAAAGAGCGCTTTGGGCAAGCCCATCATCATGCAGCAGATGATCATCATGGTGATGAACATCATGGACTCGCTCCCGGTGAAAAACCGCATGAGGCATCATGGGTAGTTACCTTGCCATTGGTTTTACTCGCTATCCCTTCTGTGTTGATCGGTTATGTTGCGATTGAACCTATGTTGTTTGGTGACTTCTTTAAGGGTGTGATTTTTGTCAATCCATCCCATCCTGCAATGGCAGAGTTAGGTGAACATTTCCATAGTGCTTCTGCCATGGCGGTTCATGCATTTTCTTCCTTACCATTCATGCTCGCAGCCGGCGGTGTAGTCACAGCGTGGTACTGCTATCTCATCAATCCTGCAGTGCCTACTTGGTTTAAAAAACAATTCATGTTTATTTACGTCATTCTTGATAATAAATATTACATGGATAAATTTAATGAAGTGGTCTTCGCAGGTGGTGCGCGTCGTATAGGATCAGCACTGTCCAATGTGGGTGATCGCAACCTAATCGATGGACTGATCGTGAATGGAAGTGGACGCCTAGTGACGTGGTGTTCCGGTGTAGTGCGTACTTTACAAACGGGCTATATCTATCACTATGCTTTCACCATGATACTTGCCATTGCTGTGTATCTTGGCTATCTGTTAATGACATCGTGATTCTTAATCTGCACTCTATTCAGACATCCCAACAATAAATATTATGCAGTCATCTATTTCTTATCTGAGTCTTGCTATCTGGGTGCCTATCGCATTTGGAGCACTAGTGCTGACTAGAGCTGGCGATGAAAACGCAAGACTCGCTAGAATTCTTGCGCTTTTTGGAGCGATTGTCAGTTTTCTGGTGACCTTGCCTATCGTTGCAAATTTCGATGCACAGGCGCATGGCATGCAGTTTGTCGAAAGCGTGCCTTGGATAGGGCGCTTTAATATTTTCTATGCATTAGGCATAGATGGCATATCACTCTGGTTCATACCACTGACAGCATTCATGACAATTATTGTTGTCATCGCAGGTTGGGAAGTCATACAACAACGTGTGTCGCAGTACATGGGTGCATTCCTGATTTTGTCGGGCTTGATGATCGGTGTGTTCTGCGCTCTGGATGCCATGTTGTTTTACGTCTTCTTCGAAGCAACGCTGATACCCATGTTCATCATCGTTGGAGTGTGGGGTGGACCACGTCGTGTATATGCAGCGATTAAATTCTTTCTGTATACCTTGCTCGGCTCCTTGCTGATGTTGATTGCACTGATTTATTTGTATTTCGAATCAGGCGGTAGTTTTGATGTATTGGCATGGCATAAGCTTCCACTTGGTATGACAGCGCAAACCTTAGTCTTCTTTGCTTTCTTGTTTGCCTTTGCAGTCAAAGTACCGATGTGGCCAGTGCATACTTGGTTGCCTGATGCGCACGTTGAAGCACCAACCGGTGGCTCCGTGATTTTGGCTGCCATCATGTTGAAACTAGGTGGTTATGGTTTCTTACGGTTCTCACTACCAGTTACTCCCGATGCAAGTCATAGCTTAGCTGCCATGATGATCACGCTTTCCTTGATTGCTGTGATTTATATCGGACTCGTCGCCTTAGTTCAGGCTGACATGAAAAAACTCGTCGCCTATTCATCGATTGCACACATGGGTTTTGTGACCTTAGGCTTTTTCATGTTTAGTGAAATGGCTGTGAATGGCGCCATCATGCAAATGATTTCACATGGCTTTGTATCCGGTGCCATGTTCTTATGTATAGGCGTGTTATATGACCGTTTACATTCCCGTGAAATCGCTGATTACGGCGGTGTGATTAATGTCATGCCACGTTTTGCTGCGCTCTTCATGCTGTTCTCTTTAGCGAATGCAGGTTTACCAGCGACATCAGGATTTATCGGCGAATTCATGGTGATACTCGGCGCTGTGAAATACAATTTCTGGATCGGTACTTTAGCTGCAACAGCGTTAATACTGGGTGCTGCTTATTCACTCTGGTTAGTTAAGCGCGTGGTGTTGGGTGAAATAAAAAATCCACACGTCACTTCGCTTGCTGATTTAACTGGTAGAGAGTTTTTTATGCTGGGCATCCTAGCAGTCGCAGTATTATGGATGGGTGTGTATCCCGCGCCATTTACAGATGCGATGCAAATTTCGGTTAATGATCTGTTGCAGCATGTACAGATCAGCAAGCTACCTCACTGAGCTACCTCACTAAGATTTAGGCGAAAGCAGTCACTATGAATGCACTCAATCTGATTCCTGCGATAACAGAAATTTTTCTGGTATTAGCGATCATGCTGATTTTGGTGGTCAGCTTGTTCTTTAAAGAAGAGAACGGCCCTGTTAGCTACACGCTGTCATTAATCGTGTTGGCTGTGTGCGCAGCGCTCTCTTATTATCATTTAGATGCTGGATTATCGACGACAGCCTTTGGCAATATGTTTGTTGCAGATCCACTCGCCAACTTACTAAAATTGGCGGCTTGTATCGCAACCGCCATCACGCTCATTTATTCACGACTCTATACCAGTGATAGAGGTATGTTGAGTGGTTTTCTCAGTGGTGAATTTTACGTACTGGCATTGCTGACCTTGTTAGGGCAGATGATTATGATCTCTGGGAATAACTTCCTGATCATTTATCTCGGCCTAGAAATGATGTCCTTATCACTCTACGCATTAGTAGCACTGCGGCGTGATCATGTGGCTTCAACAGAAGCATCGATGAAATACTTCATCTTAGGTGCCTTAGCTTCAGGTTTCATGTTGTATGGCATTTCTATGATTTATGGTGCAACAGGCACATTAGATTTAAGTATGGTTGCAACAACAATCGCAGCTGGAACAGCGAATAAAACGATTCTTGTGTTTGGATTAGTATTTTTAGTCGCAGGTCTCGCATTTAAACTGGGTACTGCACCATTCCACATGTGGGTGCCGGATGTGTATCAAGGCGCGCCCACTTCAGTCACACTCTTATTAGGTGCTGCACCTAAGTTGGCGGCATTTGCGATTTGCATACGTTTCTTAGTTGAAGGACTCGGAGCTTTAGTCGCAGATTGGCAGCAAATGCTTACTGTGATGGCAGTGGTCTCAATAGCAGTAGGGAACATCACTGCAATCGCGCAAACCAACATTAAACGCATGTTGGCTTATTCCACCATTTCGCAAATGGGCTTCATGTTGTTGGGATTGCTATCCGGATTTTATGCAGGCGCACCAGCTGATGCTGCAACCAATGCCTACAGTTCAGCTCTGTTTTATGCGCTGACCTATGTATTTACCACCTTAGGTACCTTTGGTGTAGTGATGCTACTAGCACGTCAGGGATTTGAAGCAGATAACTTAGAAGATTACAAAGGTCTGAACCAGCGCAATCCGTGGTTTGCTGCAGTAATGATGATGCTCTTATTGTCGCTCGCAGGCTTACCACCCATGGTAGGTTTCTACGCCAAACTATCTGTCTTGCAGGCTGTGTTTGCAACCGGCCAAATTTGGTTAGCCTTATTCGCTGTGTTGTTCTCATTAATCGGTGCGTATTACTATTTACGCATAGTCAAACTCATGTACTTTGATGAGGCAGTAGATAAACATCCAATCGTCATCAACCGCAGCATGGGATTAACACTGTCAGTCAATGGACTTGCAGTCTTAGTTGTTGGCTTATGGCCAGGCGCTTTAATGGCACTGTGCACTTACTCAATATCGCGTGTATTAGCATCTTGAGTCGTTCACATTAGCACTACGTACCATTAAAAAAATATAAAAGCCGATCTGATGAAAAAAGCAGGTCGGCTTTTTTAATGCAAATCAAAATAAATAAAGTAGATCATCATGGATGACCATCTCAGTGAAAAATTCGTATACGGTGAAATCGTTTACGAAGGTGAATTTCTAAAAATTCGAAGCGATACCGTCCGCCTGCCGGATGGAAAAGAAACCACACGTGAATATCTCCGTCACCCAGGAGCAGTAGTCATCTTGCCTTTATTAGAGGATGGTCGAGTCGTTCTTGAACGACAATTTCGTTACCCACCCAATCAAGTGTTTATAGAATTCCCCGCAGGTAAACTGCATGAGGGTGAGGATTCATTACTTTGTGCACAGCGTGAATTACAAGAAGAAACCGGCTATACCGCAAGTAGCTGGGAATATGTTTGCACCATACATAACGCCATCGCTTATTCCGATGAACATCTCGATCTGTATTTAGCACGCGGACTGCAAGCAGGCAAAGCACAACTTGATGAAGGTGAGTTTTTAGATGTGTTTGCTGTACCGTTTGAAGAACTAATGACTTATATACAGCAGGGTAAAGTCACAGATGTAAAAACCATCATAGGCGCATTTTGGTTAGAAAAAATCATACAAGGCACTTGGACAACACCAGATAGAAAATAGTTAAATAAAATAATCCATAGAAATGACTAAGAAGGGAAAATGAGTACGTATGTATAGCGCAGCGTAATCGTACCTACCTCACCCCACTTTCAAAGAATGAGTAGGGCGCAATGCATTGCGCCGTATGGAATTCACATTAACAAGCTATTTCTCTTATAAATGGCGAATATTCACTTCCCCACAAATTCGTCCTATCAATAATTAATTCATCTACGTTGTTAATTTTCCTCAAATAAAAACAACAGCCTATTTCCTTACAATTTTAAAAAACAACACTGAAGAAAAGATCAACGCAGTATTTTGATCAAAAAAATTAACCATCTTCACTCTGTGGCTCATAAAAAATCAACACCAAAAAATAACTAACATTAATCTTGTCAAGACCTCTTCGACACAATCAATGTACTTGTGATGCACTATACAGAGCGTGATTTAAATCCCACAAAATTGTTAAAACATACCGACCCTCTTTGAGTTTGATCTTCATCAAACAAAATCTCTTCCAAAAAGCAGATTGTTAATGTCTCAGCAAGCGATAAAGCAGGACATTGAAGCGACTCATCGCCCTGATTAACTAAACTCTTCATCAGAAGAGTAGATCAATCAAACTTATTCAAAAGAGGGGAATTATGCCAACCACCACACAAACCGGCGGACTATCAAGCCAAACCTTAGAAGGCGCAGATGGCGCTAATAAGACCGACATTATTTATGGTGATGCGAATAAATTAAAAGGCACTACCATAGGAGGAGACGACACCATTATTGGAGGCGATGATGGTGCAATCAATTATTTATATGGTGATGCCTATAGCATGGAAGGTAGTTCCATGGGTGGTGCGGATTTATTGGTGGGAGGTAGTTTTGGATCGAAAAATTATATTTTTGGCGATGCTTACAATATGAAAGGGAAAGTATTTGGTGGCAATGACATGTTGTATGGAGGGCTAGATTCAAAGAACATTCTTTATGGTGATGCTTATATTATGCAGGATGGTGCTATTGGAGGAGCAGATCAATTTTTTATTGGTAATGGAATAGTTTTTATTGCTGGGGAATCTGTTTCATCATTGAGTGGTGCAAAAATAGAAAAAGAAAAATCTTTTAATCTCAATATCTCAGACAATTCAATTATTGGCGATGCATCATATATTTTCAATAGCAAAGGTGGTAATGATTTTATTAATTATGCTAATGGATTAAATATTTTCCTAGATTCAATTAATTCAAAATCTGTAAATAAGAATTCAGTTTCTTTTGTTGATTTAAAAGTAGATTTTAGCGTATCAAGCAATGAATTCTTTGGTGATGCGAAGATAATGAATGATAGTTTAGGTGGTGATGACATATTTATTGTAGCAAACTCTATTTTAATCGCGATTGATGATGTCGAAAGTATTTCATTAGGTGCCAAATTATCCAGTGCAAATGCGAAAATTAATTTTTCTTTAATAGATAATACTATTATTGGCGATGCAACTGTTATGAACCATAGTGTTGGTGGTTTAGATATTATAAATTTAGGTAATCGTATTGTAGGCACTATCAATGACGTCATTAGTCATTCGGATATTTCAGGATTTTCGAATTCAAGTGCTGAAATTGTTATTTTAATTGAAGATAATCGTTTATATGGTGATGCAATTAATTTATGTGAAAGTACTGGTAGTGACGACATTATTCTTGTTGGTAGCAATATTCTTAGTCAAATATGGAGTGTTGAATCTTCTGCTGGTAGTTTAAGAAGTAGTATATCTTCAGCATCTATAGATATAACACTCTCAAATAATAGTTTGATGGGAGATGCAAAATTTATGAGTCAAAGTATTGGCGGTAATGATGTACTTGTCTTTTGTAGTGACTTTGTGGGTTTAGTTGAGGGGCAAGCTGCAATTAGTAGTTCTAATTCTCTAATTTCGCATTCAGTAACTTTATCAATATCGGATAATAACTTATACGGCGATGCTGAAATCATGATTAATAGTGTAGGTGGTAGCGACTCGTTAACTATTGGCCGTAGTATTGTTGATAAACCTCTTGTTGCTTTACATATCAACGACAACACACTGTATGGCGATGCAAAATTTATGAAAAATAGTACTGGTGGTGACGATCTTCTTATTGGGGCTTTTGGCAAGGGTAGTGTTACCTATCTTTATGGTGACGCGCGATATACAGATGGCAAATCAAAAGCTGGCAATGATTTTTTAATTAGTGAAACAGGTAATGATCAAATGTGGGGGGATTTTGCATCTGTTTTAAATCCGGCTACTTCTTCTAATGATCACGAAGATGATGATGGCGGTTATGGATGGGATGAGCATGAATCAGATCACGATGATGATCACCATGCTCCCAATCCGTATAAATATGCCGGTAAAGATACGTTCGTGTTTAAAGAAAATAATGGGAATGACACAATTTTTGATTTCCAACATGGCTTAGATAAAATTGACCTTAGTGCAGCCAATATTTTTTCTGTTGATGGGTTACATATTGAACAAAGTGCTGCTCATCCATCAGATAGTGTGATTGACCTTGGTGGTGGTAATAGTATTACTTTGGTTGGGGTGAGTAATGTAGTAGAGACTGATTTTGTGTTCGCAGGAATATCAATATAAGGTCGTAGCTGTGGTCGTAGTCATAATTGCCCCGCTCTTTGAGCGGGGTTTTTTATTTTTGAATTTATTTTTTAAATTTTTCATACGGCGCAATGTATTGCGCCCTACATTTCTAATCGTACCTTGTATTATGATTTCACCGGTCTATTTTTCGATTGCTCATCTCTTGAGTAATCAAACAGTTCTTGGTAGGCATATCAAGATCGAGCGACTGGATGCCGTATCGTACCTAAGACTTTCCAGTCTGTAATGTAGATTTTT
>CANGLD010000077.1 GCA_947454475.1 Oxalobacteraceae bacterium | reverse complement strand
CCTTGCCAACAAGATTTGCCCCATTTGCCACCTCGACCGCAGCAATAAGACAAATTGGGTCGAACGTAGGTGTCGACCTGATAACCGGGGCGTTGTTGGTCGCTCATCACGAATAAATATTAACGACGATTAAATGCCAACAAGCTAGTAAGACTAACAAGATGGCAGAGGGAACATGCACGAATAACCAGAGTTTCAATGCACCTTGCATTGCATAGTGCGCATCAAGACCATTTTTACGGATCGCAATCGCTTCTAGCTTATGCATAAATTCACGTTCAGTTTGATTTAAGAATCGATCTAAAACTTTCACCCGCATGTGTATCCAGCCTAAAGAACGACCGGTGCCAAGTAGATGGCTGAGTACAAAACGCGGCTTTTGAAAATACCATTGAAAAGATTCAGCGTAATAGCGACCTACGGTGTCCGAACTTGTTTCACGCACAGCATTGACGACTAGCGCTTCTGCTTCTTCACGCAAGTTTGCTAATTCAGTCGGAATACGTTCGTAAATCACTTGACTACCTAAATCAATTAAACGGCGTGGATAGACTCGTTGAAAAATAATGCCTACGATGGCTGACAATGACGCTGTATAGAAAAACAAAGCGATGAATTGTTCGTAACGACCTTGTGGCCAAAGCGTGCCTGTATGTTGAAAGTACAGCGGCAAACTTAATGCGCCTAATACAAAGTGTACTAACAACCAATCACGCACTGGCCCTAGTGGCAATACGAGTAATCGTTTACGTGCTTTTAAAAATACCAGGCCGAGCACAACCACAAATAAAATATAACCAGTGATATGTGACACAGCCCATAGATTGCGTCGCGCTAACCAAACCACAACAGCAATCAATATCCAAGCCAATACCGCAAAAAATATTAAGCCCAGAAATTTAGCTGCCTGCTCTCTTGCCATAGGCGTACCTGCCAGTGGGGCAGCAAACTCTTGCTTGGTTGGTGTTTGATCTTGAACTGTCATGCCTTAAGCTCCAATGCGTGCAGTTTTAATCAAAGTCTGCAAATCAATTCTTTGCAATGCGCCATGTGCACATGCACGTTCACAAGAAGGACCTGAAGGCAGCGAAGAACATAAATCACATTTCGTTGCTTTCATAATCGGCTGATGTGAAACAGGATCTATCACTTGCTGTCCTGATTTTTCGCGTATCGGTACTAAACGAATATTTTCATAAGGACAGGCATTGGCACAGGTACCGCAACCTATACAAGTCAAATCATTAATGATGACCGTGCCGCCATTTAAGGTGCGATGAATTGCACCGGTTGGACAACCAATCAAACACACTGGGTCAACACAATGCATACAAGAGTTAGCCACCATCCAGTTATCTAAGGTGGGGCCATTACGTATGAATTTAGGATTACCGTTATGCGTTTCAGCGCAAGCCACAACGCAATCATCACAGCGCACACATTTTTCCATGTCGATCAACATGGTCTTGGTGCCATTAATGAAGCGCTGATCTACCGCCCACTCCATGAACGCATCATCTTCTATCGGTCTTGCAGCAGCATCGAGTAAACGACCTGCAGGCTCGATTAACTTAGGAAAAACTAACTCCGCTAAAACCGGATAAGGAATACGCAATAACTGTAGATAACCAAGCACTGACAAACTAGTTTCATAGACTTTATTTTCGCCTGACTTCCAAGCATCGAATAATTCATCTAAACCGAAGTGGTCGCCTTCACGCAGATAAGTCAACGTGCGCTCGCCATTTCCTAATGTCACGGTGACACGACCAAAACCACCAATGACTAATAACAAGCCATCTGGATAATCGCCTTCACGCACCACTTGTGGTTCCATTTCAGAAGCACGACGGTTTTGTTTATTCCCTGCTTTGAAATCTACGTTCCATTCAAAGCTACCGTAGGTTTCAAACAAAGTTTTATCGGCGATTTTTTTCAGTGACTCTGCATCTAATCCTTTGAGCAAAGGATGTTCAGGTAATTGTGTCTTTAATAAATTGGCACGATAAACCTGTTCGATTTTGTCGCGCCATCCATCGTCACGATTTTTAATATCGCGTAGTGCTTGCCAACGCAACTCTAATACTTTGCATGTGGTCTCTGCATACACGGTAGCAGAACGCTTGACACGACCCAGTGCAGCAATCTCACCAAATAAAGTACCCGAAGGAAGTAATGCGGTTTTGTAAGGCTCAACTAAGGGAGGCAAGCTCTCAACGTCAGCAGTCGGATTCACACCAGGGCCAAACAAAGCTGCTTTATCTTCTGCATCAAGCAATGATGCACGATGACTATGTGTTAAATCAGTTTTGGATGTGCCATATAAACTTGTGTCGCGCACTTCGGGAATGCGCGGATAGGTCAACATGTCACGCAACACACTCCAGGCTTTGCGTTTTTTTTCAGGCGCACGACCTAATACTTGTTGAGGCAAACCAGGTGAAATCACCACACGCACTGCACCCGACAAAATCAAGAATGCAGAGTTGCCGTAATCACCTTCACGCACGATGATATCGCCGGGCTTGTATTCAACAATACGACAATCATTTTGAAGAATGCCGCGCAGGGGCGCAGCTGCAGGGAAGCGAGATGCATCTATTGCCGCAAATTCCGGACGCGCCAGCAATGCCTCTACATCTTTTTCTGTCATCGCTGGATCAAACGGAGAATCCCAGCGACGAGGACGCTCCATACGCAACGATTGTTGTGCGCTCATTTCACAATCCCGAGTTATAAAAAAATAAGCGACGCAGCATGCGTCGCTTATTCTTAATGATTATTTGTAGGTTGACTTAGCTGGCAGTTTAACTTTTGCAGATAAGTCTTTGCCTTTTAGAGCATCCGCGAGTTTACGACCCGCATCATGCGATGGAGCAGCCAGTAATGCCTTCACTTCTGGCACATCAGCTACGCCTTGTAATGCCGCACGTGCATCTTGTTCACGTTTCTTTTGTAATGCGACATATTTAGGATGCGTTGCTTTAGAAGCAGCACCGGTTGCTGAAACCAGTGCAGCAGCTTGACCAACGATGAACATGCGTGAGAGTTCAGCAGGTGTCATCTCAGCATTTGTGTTGACATTCGGTGGGTAAAAACGATGACGTACTGTGCCTTGTGAATTACGCACTAATTCAAACTCTGGCTCACCTGGATGACCTGCATCCAACATTTTGTCTAAAGTATCACCACTGATTTTTGATTGCGCTAAACCATGGCAGCTCATGCAATTTGAAGCGACGTCATACGTCATGGATGGCCAGAGCATGCCCGCTTTGGTTGCATCAGCAATACGCTTAGCTTTGTGTGCAGGCGCTTCTTTGCTTGCATCTTTAATGCCGTCACCATAGTTGTTATGAATTTCACGCCATTCTGATGAAGCACCGTGGCAGCTCTCACAAGAAGGACCAGTTGCAACTTGTGGCTTTGCAGATTCAGATGCTTTTGTTTCTGTGTAGTGGCATGTTACGCACGTTGCGTTTTGACGCATGTTATTCGGACCACCAACGGCAGCCAAAATTTTTGCGGCTTCTTCTTTTTTATGAACTTCGTTGTAGGACTTTGCATGCTTAGTTTGTTTCCAAACTTCGACTTCAGCCTCATGACATTCAGCGCATTTACGGAAACCTTCGTTAAATGCTGCAGCGGATGCAGAACTAAAAGCCAAGCTGGCAAATAAACCGGCAATAATTAAAAACGACCTCAGCATGGCCCTACTCCCCAAAGTGAATAAGTAAATAAAAAATTAACTGGAGGAAATAATACACCGGAAGCTTAGGCTTTGGCACTCTATAAAACTACCTAGTGAGTAAAAATATTGTCTGAATTACAGTTCTGTTAAAAACAACAACTGAAGTCCTTATTTTTCGTGGAAGCTCGGGCAAAAATTAAAAGTCGATTTCATTCTATTTGTTAGTAAATTTGCTAATGATTGACAAAAAGGCAAATTTTTTAATCGACTACAGAGTAGTAATGCCTAAACGACTACTGAAAGAAGCGCTGAACTCTTAACAAATCTTCAGGCGTATCAACCCCAGCATGAGGAGCGCCATGAATCACATGAACAGCAATGGGATAACCATGCCATAGAACACGCAATTGTTCGAGTGCTTCAATATTTTCTAATGGAGCAGTCGAGAGTTGGGGATAGGACTGTAAAAATTGTTGACGATAGGCGTATAAACCTATGTGACGCAAAGGCGCATAACCAACTGGAAGCGCTGTTTTTGAAATGGCAAATCCATCTCTATGCCATGGCAATGGCGCACGTGAAAACATCATCGCTCGACCACTTGCATCCAATACGACTTTCACCACATTCGGATTAAATACATCAGCAATGTCAGTAATTGGATGTGCTGCAGTTGCCATAGGGACGTCACGACTTATTAATGCTGCACAAGCTTGAATGAGCTCAGGCTCAATCAACGGCTCATCGCCTTGCACATTCACGATCACTGCATCATCCGATAATCCGATTGCAGCTGCTACTTCAGCAATACGATCCGTACCAGATGGATGATCTGCACGCGTCATGCTCACTTGAATTTTATATTGCTGACATGCTGCCATGATGTCAGTGTGATCCGTTGCCACGACCACGCGCTCAGCACCTGATAACAAAGCACGTTCAGCAACACGCACCACCATAGGCTTACCCGCTATGTCAGCTAATGGCTTACCAGGCAACCGCGTAGAAGCCATACGCGCAGGAATGATGACAGTGAAAGACATAAAAGATTTAAATGCGAAATGAATGCGACAAGCTATTAGCTACGCGCATTCGCATCATGCGCTGCATTCATATCGCGTGCATCTTCGGCCCACATAATAGGAATGCCATCACGTATAGGATAGGCCAGTCGATCAGCTGCACAAATAAGTTCTTGCGCTTCTTTATCATGCGAAAGCGGACCTTTGCACAACGGGCAAACCAAAATATCAAGCAATCGGGTGTCCATGCAATTTCTCCAGAATGTGTTTAGCAAGTGATGCATCGACATGCGCCTGAACAGGCACTATCCATATGCGTGCATCATTCGCAATCGCAGCGATATGCATGCATTTTACTGCATCCTTTTCAGTAATAAGAATGACACTCGCTTCTATGTCAGCAAATGGATTACTTAGGTAATCAAAATGATCGGGCAATGCTTGTGTTGCAGTGAGTGTGATGCCATGTGATCGCAACGTAGTAAAGAAACGTTCAGGATGTCCTATACCAGCAACTGCAGCAACGGACTGCACAAAAGAAAAATCACGTAATGATTTACGTTGCGAACGATCAGATAAACGTTCCGCATCTACCGGTATCAGTTGCATAGCATAAGCATCACCCGCACTTTCTTCAGACGTGTTGACTACATAAAAATCACTTTGTCTGGTTGCGGGTTCACGTAACGGCCCAGCAGGAAGTAACCAACCATTCCCATTACCGCGAGAATCTGAAAGTTGAATTTCTATGTTTCTACCTAAAGCGTAATGCTGCAAACCATCATCAGAAATAATGACATTCACATCAGGATATTCTTTTACTAAAGCTAAACCTGCAGCTACCCGATCACGTCCAATAAAAACAGGCACGCCCGTTCTTCTCGCAATCAGTAAAGGCTCATCACCTACATCCTTAGCTTCACTATTTTTTTCTACTGACTTCACGAGCTGATTACTTGCACCATAACCACGTGAAATCACACCTGGCTTCCAACCCTGCTCTTGTAGCAGTTGTATGATCCAAATCACTAAAGGTGTTTTACCTGTGCCGCCCACAAAAATATTACCCACCACAATGACAGGCACAGGCAAGATAGTGATACGAAAAACTCCCAGTGCATAAAACGCTAAGCGAGTGACTAACAGTAGATTAAAAAGAAATGAAAGCGGCCACAACAAACAAGCAACTAGGCCGCGTCGCTGCCAAGCATTTAACAACACGGATTCAATTACAGAACGCTGTGGTGACATAAAAAGCCCAACATCTCTCACACTTATTTTTGTTTTTTATTGGTTTGCGCAGAAAAACTGATTCTAGGTAAACCAGCGAGACGTGCAGCTTCTAATACATTAATGACTGACTGATGACTAGTTAATGCATCTGCATAGATTTCGACTACCATTTCCGCATTGCCATTCGCAGCATGACGCAACTCTTCTGCTAATGAAACGGGATCACGCGCTTCTAAGACACGATAATTAATCGCATAACGTCCTTGCGCATCTACCGCCACGCTAATGCTACGAGGCTCAGCAGCTGCTTGCTCAGATTCAGAATTCGGCAAAGTAATTTGTAGCGCAGCGTATTTACTGTAAGTGGTGGTGATCATCAAAAAAATCAGAATCACTAACAACACATCAATAAAAGCAATCAGATTAATCTCTGGCTCTTCGCGCTTGTGACCTTTACGAAAATTCATGATGCCCCATTAAGACCGTGAGCCCAAAGCAACATCAACAAATCGTATTGCTTGCTGTTCCATCTCTATCATGAAGTCATCAACTACAGAGCGAAAGTAGCGATAGAAAACTAATGAAGGCATAGCGACTGCTAAACCAAAACCTGTGTTGTACAAAGCAACGGAAATACCATGTGCCAGTTGTGTTGGATCTGCACCGCTTGCATTTTGCGATCCAAATAATTCAATCATGCCCACTACGGTGCCAAATAAACCCAACAATGGCGATAAGGTAGCAACGGTACCCAGTGCACTGAGATAGCGTTCTAATTGATGAGCTGTTGCTCTGCCTGCTTCTTCAATCGCTTCTTTCATCACCTCACGTGGCGCATGCAAGTTACGTAAGCCAGCGGCTAATACTTCGCCTAATGGTGAATTTTGCGCGAGCTGTGTCACGACATCATCATCAATCCGACCACCACGTGTCACCTTAATCACTTCTGGCAACAAAGTTGGCGGCAAAATTTTATCTCTACGTAAATACAATAGACGCTCGACAATAATGGTCACAGCAATCACTGAGGCCAATAATAAAAACCAAATTGGCCAACCCGCAGCCTGAAGAATTGCAAACAAATTTACCCCCAGAAGTCCTAACCGTACTGGATGCAGACTGTAACCGCTAAGCCTATGGCGGGCAAGTCACAATCCAACGACTCTCGCCCACTCGCCTCACTAAGATCAGCCTCAATAAAGAATTTTTCACAAGTTATGTGGATAACTTTGTGGGTAACTTGAAGTCTCTCACCTAAAGTGCTTGATTCAAAAGGATTTTTCCTATTTGCATTAACTCAGTGCAAATTAATTTCTTCAATTAAATCAAGCAATTAGAGAATTTCTTCGCATTATTCACCATATGGGCTGCATAAATATTATATAAAGGCATGTATGTGGACAGCTTCACAATTAGCTATCAAATAAATAAGATTTATCCCTCATTCTCATGGCAAGTAACCCAGAAATACTCAGCGTTTCTCAGCTAAATCAAGCAGTTAGCAACTTACTCGAGCGTAACTTTCCGCTTGCCTGGGTCTCGGGTGAAATCTCGAATTTCACCCGTGCGGCTTCTGGTCACTGGTATTTCACCCTAAAAGACAGTGCGGCACAGGTGCGCGCTGTGATGTTCAAAGGGCGCGCGCAATATGCTGACTTCAACCCAAAAGAAGGTGACAAGGTTGAAGTACGTGCACTCGTGAGTTTGTATGCACCGCGTGGCGACTTTCAGCTGAATGTTGAAGCTATACGTAGAGCCGGTGTTGGTAATCTGTATGAAGCGTTCGTGAAATTAAAAAATAAATTAGCTAGCGAAGGTTTGTTTGATGAAGAGCGTAAACGTGAATTGCCTGCGTTTCCAACAACCATAGGCATAGTAACGAGCCCGCAAGCTGCAGCATTGCGCGATGTGTTGATTGCTTTACGCAGACGCGCTCCACACATCAATGTCATTCTCTATCCAGCACCTGTGCAAGGTGCAGGTTCAGCAGAAAAAATAACAGCAGCAATTAACACGGCATCTCGTCGCGCAGAATGTGATGTGCTATTACTCTGTCGTGGTGGTGGCAGCATAGAAGACTTATGGTCGTTCAATGATGAATCAGTCGCTCGCGCTATTGCCGCTTGTAGTATGCCGGTGATTGCTGGCATTGGTCATGAAACGGATTTCACCATTGCTGATTTCGTTGCAGACTGTCGTGCTCCCACGCCGACTGCAGCAGCAGAATTAGCAGCAACACCACGTGCAGATTGGATTGCTGCTTTATTTGATTATGCGGATAGTCTGACCTCAGCTCTCAGACGGCAACTTGATAATCTGGCACAAACCATAGATTGGCATGCACATAGATTACTTAGCCCTGCTAATTCAATCAAACATCAACAATTACGCTTAGCCGCAACTCAACAACGATTGCACTATGCGCTATACACACCCTTAAATAAATCACGCCATGCATTGCATCACATGCAGCAACGGCTGAAGAATCAACTACCTGATACACGCTTACAACTTGCACAATTAAGTCAACTGACTAGCCGTTTTTCATCAGCACATGCAACATTAAATAACCGACAAAAACAACAACTAACAAGTCTAACAAGCCAGTTGAATTTGCTCGCTCCGCAACGCACCTTAGAGCGTGGTTACGCTATTTTGCAAGATCACGCAGGAAATATTCTGCGTCAACCGCAACAAATCACTCCTCCGCAGCGATTCACTCTCAGGCTAGCAGGCGGTAGTGCTGAAATTGATATCAGTTCGGTTCATAATCAGAAGCACGACTCTTAATTACAATTTAAGCTATACTTCGCGCGGTTTTCGCATCGTAAGGCACAGTGAATTTATTTCACTTATAAGTGTCCTATTTATAAATAACAACCTTTATAAGAATTTTTCGGGAGGATTTATGGCTGCGATTTTGCAATCTCTTGGACGTACCATTATTGCTGGCGTTGTATTGCTGATTTTATTGGTGCTTATCGTTAGTGGTATCACTGGTGCTGGCCCACAAATGGGACATGCATGGGGTGCATTCATATTGCGTTGGTTGCATGTGGTGTGCGGCATTATGTGGATAGGTTTGCTGTGGTACTTTAATTTCGTGCAAATTCCATCTATGCCAAAAATTCCGGATGAACAAAAACCGGCAATTGGTAAAGTGATTGCTCCAACCGCTTTGTTCTGGTTCCGTTGGGCTGCATTAGCAACGGTAGTGACAGGTATCTTAGTCGCTGCTGCAAATGGTTATCTTGCTCAAGCACTTTCATTGACTCAGCCTTTCCATGCTATCGGTATCGGCATGTGGATTGCTCTCGTGATGGCCTTTAATGTTTGGTTCATCATTTGGCCTAATCAGAAAAAAGCATTGGGCATCGTGACTGTAGAACCAGAAGAGAAAGCTGCTGCTGCTCGTTTGGCTATGTTGACTTCACGTGTGAACACCATGTTGTCCATCCCTATGTTGTACATGATGGTGGCACAACAAAACGCTGGTTTGTAATCGCATCAGCACAAATAAAAAAGCCTGAGTAGCGCAAGCTACTCAGGCTTTTTTTATGACACATGCAATTAGAGTAAATTCACTGGAATTTT
>CANGLD010000076.1 GCA_947454475.1 Oxalobacteraceae bacterium | reverse complement strand
G
Source organism: Oxalobacteraceae bacterium (assembly GCA_947454475.1). Classification (GTDB taxonomy): domain Bacteria; phylum Pseudomonadota; class Gammaproteobacteria; order Burkholderiales; family Burkholderiaceae_D; genus Pernthalerella. Next base: position 9,579 of record CANGLD010000076.1, on the reverse strand, counting down.
GTGTAGGTTTAGGTCCGCTTATCTCTGCAGAGCATAAAGAAAAAGTCCTGTCGTATTACGAAAAAGCGCGTGCAGAAGGCGCCAAAGTAGTAACAGGTGGTGGTGCGCCCAACATGCAAGGCGACTATGCACAAGGTCATTGGGTACAGCCAACCATATGGACTGGTTTACCAGAGTCTTCACCAATTATTCGTGAAGAGATTTTTGGACCGTGCTGTCATATTGCCCCCTTCGATACAGAAGAAGAAGCGATCGCATTAGCGAATGACACACCTTATGGTTTAGCGACCACTGTTTGGACGACTAATTTATCGACTGCACACCGAATGGCAGCAGAGATTAAGGTTGGTTTATGTTGGATTAATAGTTGGTTCCTGCGTGATTTGCGTACGGCGTTTGGTGGATCGAAAGCATCCGGCATAGGTCGTGAAGGTGGTGTGCACTCATTAGAGTTCTACACTGATCTGCGTAATGTCATGATCAAACTTTGAAGAACGGAGAATTGTTATGGCAATGAATGCAGACACGATTAAACGCTATGGTGATGAACTTTATCAATCTCTCATAGCTTGCACACCAATTGATCCTCTCACCAATCGTGAGCCGGATATCACCATAGAAGATGCGTATCAAATTCAGTTGCGCATGATACAGCGCCGTCTCGATGCAGGTGAGGTCGTGGTCGGTAAAAAAATTGGTGTGACGAGTAAAGTGGTGATGGACATGTTGGGTGTGAATCAACCTGATTTTGGCCATCTGTTATCCGGCATGGTGTTTAACGAAGGTGAAGCAGTTGATACCAGCAAAATGATTGCACCAAGAGCTGAGGCAGAAGTCGCTTTTTTACTCGCTAAAGATTTAACTGGACCTGGTGTGACTGCAGAAGATGTATTGCGTGCGACTGAATGTGTGATGCCTTGTTTTGAAATTGTCGATTCCCGCATCAAAGACTGGAAAATAAAAATTCAAGACACTGTTGCAGATAATGCTTCTTGTGGAGTGTTTACCTTAGGTGGTGTGCGTCGTAGTCCACGTGATATCGATCTAGCGTTAGCTGGCATGGTGTTAGAAAAAAATGGCGAGATCATTAGCACATCATCAGGCGCATCAGTACAAGGTTCGCCTGTGAATTCAGTCGCATGGCTGGCAAATACCTTGGGTGCATATGGCATTACCTTAAAAGCAGGTGATGTGATTTTATCGGGATCACAATCGCCACTCGTGCCTGTTAAAGCGGGTGATAGTTTGTATTGCGCAGTTGGTGGACTGGGTAGTACTTCAGTTCGCTTTATCTAATTGCACTGACCTTTATTTAGGAAGCATCATGGATCTCCAATTAAAAGGACAGCATGCATTAGTCAGTGGTTCAACTGCAGGCATAGGTTATGCGATTGCAGATGCACTCGCAGCGGAAGGTGCTGCTGTCACGATTAATGGCCGCACTGCTGAAGGTACAGAACGCGCTAAGAAAAAATTATTAGCAGCACATCCACAGGCAGAAATTCATGCTGTGGTGGCAGATGCAGGGACAGCAGAAGGATGTACAGCGTTAGCCAATAGTAGTCAGCAATTTGATATTTTGGTGAACAACATGGGCATCTTCGATCCCAAACCATTCGCCACGATTCCTGATGCGGATTGGCAGCGATTTTTTGAAGTCAATGTCATGAGTGGTGTGCGTCTATCACGTGCGCTGTTACCAGGCATGTTGCAACGTAATCGTGGTCGTATCGTATTTATATCGAGTGAGTCTGGTATATGTCCACCTGCAGAGATGGTGCATTACGGTATGACCAAGTCAGCACAATTATCTATTTCACGTGGTCTTGCAGAAACTTGTGCAGGTACTGCAGTGACAGTCAATAGTGTATTGCCCGGACCTACGTTAACCGAAGGTGCAAAAGATTTTTTCGACAAACTCGCGGCAGCACAAGGTGTGAGTTTTGATCAAGCAGCAAAAGCATTTTTCGAGCAGGCACGTCCTACTTCTTTGTTACGTCGTTTTATACAACCTGAAGAAGTAGCAGCCATGGTGGCTTATGTATGTAGTCCAAAATCAGCAGCCACGAATGGTGCGGCTTTGCGTGTTGATGGCGGCGTAGTTAGAAGCCTAGTGTAAGTTTTATCTCAGGAGCGATAACGATGACAAAGAAAATTAAATGCGCATTAATCGGGCCGGGCAATATCGGCACTGATTTATTAGCGAAGTTACAGCGTAGTCCAGTTTTAGAACCAGTCTGGATGGTCGGTATAGATCCTAATTCCGATGGTTTAAAACGTGCACGTGAAATGGGCATCAAAACGACAGCTGATGGTGTCGATGGTTTACTACCGCATGTCAAAGCGGATGGTATACAAATCGCTTTTGATGCAACGAGTGCTTATGTACATGGTGAAAACTCGCGCAAGCTCACAGAGTTGGGTGTGATGATGATTGATCTCACACCTGCTGCGATTGGACCTTTTTGCGTACCACCTGTGAATTTAAAAGAGCATGTGGGTAAACGTGAAATGAATGTCAACATGGTGACTTGCGGTGGACAAGCAACTATCCCTATGGTGGCAGCAGTGTCGCGTGTGCAGCCTGTTGCGTATGGCGAGATTGTTGCAACCGTATCGAGTCGTTCAGTGGGTCCTGGCACACGTAAAAATATTGATGAATTTACGCGTACTACTGCAGGTGCAGTAGAAAAAGTAGGTGGTGCAAAAAAAGGCAAAGCCATCATCATTATTAATCCAGCTGATCCTCCCCTCATCATGCGTGACACCGTGCATTGTTTAACTGAAGGTGTGCCTGATCAAGCCAAGATCACTGCCTCCGTGCATGAAATGATTAAAGAAGTACAAAAATATGTGCCTGGCTACAAACTCGTGAATGGCCCTGTGTTTGATGGCAATCGCGTCTCTGTATTTTTAGAGGTAGAAGGTTTGGGTGATTACTTACCTAAATACGCAGGCAATCTCGACATCATGACCGCAGCAGCTGCACGTACAGCAGAAATGTTTGCGGAAGAAATCATCGCTGGCAAGCTCACGCTCCAAGCCGCTTAAGTAGAAAGGACAGCATCATGAATTTACAAGGTAAAAAAGTCACTGTCCATGACATGACATTGCGTGATGGTATGCATCCTAAGCGTCATTTAATGACCTTAGATCAAATGAAAAGTATTGCATGCGGTTTGGATGCTGCTGGTGTGCCTTTAATTGAAGTCACACATGGTGATGGCTTAGGTGGTTCTTCTGTGAATTACGGTTTTCCTGCACATACCGATGAAGAATATTTAGGTGCTGTGATTCCGTTAATGAAGAAAGCAAAAATTTCTGCTTTGTTATTGCCAGGTATAGGAACGGTTGAACATCTGTTGATGGCAAAAGATTTAGGTGTATCAACCATACGCGTTGCTACCCATTGCACAGAGGCGGATGTAAGTGAACAGCATATTACTAAAGCGCGTGCACTCAACATGGACACGGTTGGTTTTCTGATGATGGCGCACATGAGTAGTCCTGAAGCCTTGGTTACTCAAGCTAAGCTGATGGAAAGCTATGGTGCAAATTGTATTTATGTGACGGACTCTGCAGGTTATATGTTGCCTGCTGATGTGACTTCACGTATCACTGCAGTGCGTCAAGCATTAAAACCAGAAACAGAATTAGGTTTCCATGGTCATCACAATATGGCGATGGGTATTGCGAATTCACTCGCTGCAGTGGAAGCAGGTGCGAATCGTATTGATGCTGCTGCTGCTGGTTTAGGTGCAGGTGCTGGCAACACACCAATGGAAGTATTTATCGCTGTTTGTGCGCGTATGGGGATTAATACGGGTGTCGATGTCTTTAAGATTCAAGACGTGGCTGAAGATTTAGTTGTACCTATCATGGATCATGTAATTCGTATCGATAGAGATTCACTCACTTTAGGTTATGCCGGTGTGTATTCCAGTTTCTTATTGTTTGCTAAACGTGCTGAAGCAAAGTACGGCATTCCTGCGCGTGATTTATTAGTGGAGTTAGGTCGTCGTGGCATGGTGGGTGGTCAAGAAGACATGATCGAAGACACGGCAATGACGATGGCACGTGAATTAGCAGATAAAGTTGGAAAAAGGGCGGCAGCATGAAACTCGATAAAGCAACCATAGAAAAACTGGCAGAGCATTTAGAAAATTGCCAGTTACAAGCCAAAGACACCACCAAGATTACTGATGACTATCCTGATATGGATTGGGATGATGCTTATGCCATTCAAAACGTCATCAAAGCACGCAAGTTAGCGCGTGGTTTGAAGTTGGGTGGATTGAAAGCCGGTTTAACTTCGCATGCCAAGATGAAGCAAATGGGAGTGACCACGCCGGTGTTTGGTTTTATGACGAAAGATTATGAAATCGCTGATGGAGGTGATTGCAAAACTTCTGAACTCATACATCCTAAAGTAGAGCCAGAAATTGCCTTCATGACTAACAAGCCCCTGCGTGGACCTGGTTGTCATATTGCAGCTGTATTAGCAGCGACAGAATATGTCATTCCTGGCATTGAAGTTATTGATAGCCGTTATCGTGACTTTAAATTTGATTTAAAGAGCGTCGTTGCGGATAACACTTCAGCAGCACGTTATGTGGTGGGTGGACAAAAGCTCGATGTGAAAAATGCTGATCTGCGCACCACTGGCATAGTCTTAGAAAAAAATGGTCATCCCGTTGTATTTGGTGCGGGTGCTGCTGTGTTGGGACATCCTGCTGCAGCGATAGCGATGTTGGCGAATCACTTAGGTGCAATGGGTGAAGAAATACCTGCCGGTACCTTAATTCTTTCTGGCGGTATTACTGAAGCTGTGGCTGTAGCTGCAGGTGATACGGTGACCTTAAAAGTGCAGGGTATGGGTAGTACCTCACTGCGTTTTGTTTAATCATTTATAGATCGCATCTATTCTCTTCGCATCAATTTAATTTTATATATAGGAAAACATATGCCATTTGCTCAAATTTATTTAATGGAAGGTCGCACCGAAGAACAAAAGCGTGCTGTGATAGAAAAAGTAACAGCCGCATTAGTGGAAGCAGTGGGTGCGCCTAAAGAAAATGTTCGAGTCTGGATACAAGATGTACCTAAGACTAACTGGGGTATTGCTGGTGTTAGTGCAAAAGATTTAGGACGTTAATATCATGACAGTGACAGCAAATCCTGAAATCGGACAATCTATCGTCGCTAATGGCATACGCACAAATTATCATGATGTAGGTAGTGGACATCCTGCTTTACTCATACATGGTTCTGGTCCCGGTGTAAGTGGTTGGGCAAATTGGCGTATGACGATTCCTGTGCTGTCACAAGTCAGTCGTGTGATCGTACCTGACATGGTGGGATTTGGATTCACCGATAGACCTGCAAATGTTCACTACAATCTTGATAATTGGGTTGCGCAAGTCATAGGATTGTTGGATGCACTAAAGATTGAACAAACAGATTTAGTTGGTAATTCATTTGGTGGTGCACTCGCCTTAGCGCTTGCAATTCGTTATCCTCAACGTGTAAGACGTTTAGTGTTAATGGGTAGTGCAGGTGTGCATTTTGAACTGACAGCTGGATTAGACTTAGCTTGGGGCTACACACCATCTATTGCCAATATGCGTAAATTATTAGATGTCTTTGCGTATGACCGCAATCTAGTGACAGATGAATTAGCTGAGTTACGTTACAAGGCCAGCATACAACTAGGTTTTCAAGAAGCGTTTTCTTCTATGTTTCCTGCACCACGACAAAATGGTGTGAAAGCGTTAATGAGTAAAGAAGAAGATATACGCGCTTTACCGCATGACACTTTAGTCATACATGGACGTGAAGATCAGATTATTCCACTTGCAAATTCTGTCACGCTAGCGAATTGGATACCACGATCACAATTGCATGTGTTTGGTCGTTGTGGACACTGGACACAAATTGAACACGCAGCGCGTTTCAATAAGTTAGTCTCGAATTTTTTCTCAGAAGCGTAAACCGTTTATTGATGTGCGGCGGGGCTTAACCAGCCTCGCAATAGTTTGGTGAGGCTAGGCATGACGATCCACGTCATGGTGAAGACAACTAAAATTGTGAGTAGGGCTGTGCGTAATAAAAATGGCACAGACTGCATCAGTGGTGCAATAAACCACAGCACAAATGACACCGTAGGAAAAATTCCTAGCCAAGTCACGATAGCCATACGTAATCGAGGTGGATGCATAGACGCTGGTACTACAGCTGAAGTAAACCACGCTTCTAATCCGCTTAAGCGACGATATTCTGGTTCGCTCTCTGCCACACTACGCATACGCGCATGAATTGCTGAACGCGCAGGACTTTTATCCCATTCTTGCAAAGCTGCTTCACTAGCAAAATGCACAATCACTTGATAGGCATCGCCTGCTTGTTCCGGTGGCAGTAAATCTGCACTGATGAAACCAGGTGTACTGCGCATGAGTGCAAACATTTCTCGCACTAGGGCTTCATATTCTGTTTCTTTCCCAGTAAGCGCGCGACGTCTTGCTATGCGCGACACAGGCGCATGAGTTACAGATTGCGATGGAGAAGACATGAATACGACTTACAACTTATAGCTGCTAGTGCCGCCGCTATTTTTCTTTTTCTTGGGATTGCTGAGTGCTTTCATACGACCGATGGATTCAGGGGCGCCATCGAGTAAAAAACGATTTACTTCAAATAAACCACTTTCCAGAGGAAAGGCGAAGCCTATATATTTTTTAGAAGATTTGACTGAGTTATTAATAGCATCGAAATTACTAAATACATAGCGAGGCTTGTCACCTAATTTTTTACACACGATTTCCATTTGCGCTGAACCGCCATCACCGTTAATGAGAACGGGATAACGACTGCCATCTTCACAATTAATGTTCACAGCTAATAACCAGAGACATTGATTCGACTCGGTATAGCAATATTGTCCAAATATGCTGTTGCTATCGTTAACAGTCGCTGCGAAATAACCTTCGTTATCATCCATCGCTCCCGTTACCCAGTTCGCAAATTCTTGTGCCATGGCTGAAAATGTAAAGCTAGTTAAGCTAAGGAAGACAGCTAAGCGGCAAAGTTTTAAATACTTCAAAGCTATATTTGGAATGAGTTTCATAATTATCTTTTTATTGGGTAAGTGTGCCACTGAAGTCATCACTGCACCGATAACTTATAAATTAATAAATAAATAAGTTGAGTTATTTTTGGCGATGAGATGATTATTTCATTTATAAGAAAAACAATCAAATACAGAATGTAGCTTTAAAAAAAAGCAGTTCTACCTTAAGAAAAATATGAATTAAAAGGTGGCAGTTTTTAAAATATTGCCACTATCGTTAACATAAATGAGATCAAATTCATTACTAAATTTTCTCAGATATCGTATGAAAAGTCGTATTGGTATGCCATCACCTATCGAAAAAACATGTGAATCGAAGAGGTGAGTTGGACCATTATCATCGATGAGTTTTAAATCCAAAAAACGTTTACGTGCTTCGATTTTTTCCATTAGCTCATCGATGTCAGTATTGGAGGCGGAATCTTTAATAAAAATTTTGCTGCTGATGTAAATATTTTTTTCATCTTGATTCACATCTATCCAAAGAGGATGAGGAAGTCCGCGGCCAGTTTTCAGTGCTCCAGACGGCATGTCATCTGAATTAATATTTTTACGCTTTAACAGCTCACTAATTTTTTTATTATTCACTTCAACTGCATCTAATGAAGAGATCTCAGTTTCATTGCACTGATCTCTCGTTTCTTCAACGATTTCTAATATTTCATGTCTAAGTCGGACGATATCTTCTGATTTTATTTTGTATTTATAAAGTGCCGTTTCTAAAAGAATCGTCACTTCCATGTATTGATTGGAAGGCAGCTGAATTTCATGTTTAGATGAAGGAGTCGGCATTTGACTGTATTCATAATCACTCTTAGGTACTAAATAAGAAGTGTATTTCCACATATTTTTAAGAAGAATACTTTTTGTTGTGCCGAGTAAGTAATGATTGACAACCCCGCTCGCACTCACTGCATCATGAAAATCATTCATGATCAGATCAAAATCACTTCTTTTTTTAAATGTAGATAATAGAATTTCCATGATTATTTTTTTTGCAATGTCATCGGACTAGTTTTTACTAGCTTAATAGGATGAATAATAGACGGGTACACACTTTCTGAATGATGTTTTTTACTTCATGAGTGGGTAAATTTTCATTACAACGGGATCTTAAATCAGTCTAAACCAAGATTCATAGCATGCTTTCGTTTTTCTTAGCACTGTACTTCGATTGCAAACTTGTCTGCTATCTCCTAAGACATCAAGTTATTCTTAAAAATAAGTCGAATACTCCCCCTGTGATTAACTTTAGCAGTCTTGATCTAAGGTCTGGACTAGTCATTATTTAAACTAAGTACGGTCAGGCTGGGGCAAAGCGGTGATTATCTGGTTAATCGCCATATTTTTTGCGGTGATTAAGTTGACCGTGCGGCGAATTCGGTGTCTAATAACCGCATGAAAAGCGGTGATTACCTATACGTTTGGCAGAATCAAAACTGGCCCCAATGGCAATACAACGCCGAAAGCCTGATGCCATTGCTTGCCCAAGTACATCAAATCTTGGGGCATGTGATGGGTCGTATGCGTGATCAAGGAATACGTTCACAAGATCAAGCCACTCTTGAAGCGCTAACTGCGGATGTACTCAAAACAAGTGAGATTGAAGGTGAACACCTTGATCCAGAAACCGTTCGCTCATCCATAGCAAGAAGACTAGGTGTTGATGTTGGGGCATTCATGCCTGCCGACCGTCATGTGGACGGTGTCGTGGAGATGATTCTTGATGCCACAAGCTTGCACGCCACTCCTCTTACGATAGAAAGACTTTTAGCTTGGCATGCTGGATTGTTTCCAACGGGTCGAAGTGGATTAAGCACTATTCGTGTAGGTACTTGGCGCGATGATGCAAATGGTCCCATGCAAGTTGTATCTGGACCTATGCAGCGACGTCGTGTCCATTACGAAGCTCCACCAGCACATTCACTTCCCGCTCAGATAACTGATTTTTTGATTTGGTATGAAAGGCATCAAGAAATTGATCCCTTAGTCAAAGCCGGCCTTGCTCACTTATGGTTTGTGACTATCCATCCGTTTGATGACGGCAACGGTCGTATTGCACGCGCAATTGGCGATATGGCTTTAGCTCGAGCAGATCAAAGTAATCAGCGTTTTTACAGTCTGTCTGCTCAGATTCAAAAAGAGCGCAAAGACTATTACGACTTGCTAGAAAAAACTCAGCGGGGGAATCTAGATGCCACTGAGTGGCTATCTTGGTTTTTGTCCTGTTTGCTGCGTGCACTTAAAGAAGCTGATCAAGTCATAACGAGTGTTTTGGTAAAAGCTAATTTCTGGCGTCAGTGGGCGGGTACGCCACTCAACGAGCGACAGATCAAAATACTGAATCGCATGCTTGATGGGTTTGATGGCAAGCTGACCAATAAGAAGTGGGCAGCAATAGGTAAATGCTCATCTGACACTGCGCTGAGAGATATTAATGATTTGATTGCGCG
>CANGLD010000075.1 GCA_947454475.1 Oxalobacteraceae bacterium | reverse complement strand
GAGCGCACACCACCCATACGGTATAGAGCCGAGATACCGAATAGTTGGTTAGCACTTACCCTCACAGAAGGAAAAAACCGTCAGGTCAGACGCATGACAGCCGCAGTAGGATTACCAACTTTGCGACTAGTGCGCTGGTCTCTAGGACCTATTTCATTGGCTAGCCATCCCTTACTGCCCGGAGAATGGCTAGAATTGCATCCTACTGAATGGACGGATGCCTGAGTTTTATGCATGCTCAGCTGCATGCGCCCAATAAGCTAAGTCTCAAGCCGCATCATATTTAGGGAGAATTTTTTGAGAAGCTCTATCCGCAAGACCCTGACCATCAGTTTGTGGAGCCTGATGTTGTCTACTGCAGCAATTGCATTTGAACCAACTAAGTTACAGGTCGTTCCATTAACCATAGGCATACATGTCATACAGGCAGAATATGCCAGCAGCAATGAAGAACGCATGCAGGGGCTCATGTTCCGTAAACAAATGGGAACGAATGAAGGCATGATGTTTCGCTTTGATCGTAACGGCAAAGTCTGCATGTGGATGAAAAACACCCTGCTTCCCTTGTCCGTTGCCTTCATAGATGAAGAAGGCAGCATTATTAACATTGAAGATATGCAGCCTGAAACACTGGATTCGCATTGTGCAGAAAAACCAGCGCGCTACGCATTAGAAATGAATCAAGGCTGGTTTAAACGCAAAAACATTAAATCCGGCAGCAAGATTCTAGGATTACCCAAATAAAAAATCCCTGCTGAGATAACCCAGCAGGGATTTTTACGAACACTTTGATCAATCACTAAGGGAGCAGTCGCTCCCTGATTGCAAATTAAGCCAGTGCTTTGAGAGCAGCGGACAAACGGCTCTTATGACGAGCTGCTTTGTTTTTGTGAATGATTCTTTTATCTGCAATACGGTCGATGATAGAGATCGAAGATTGAAAAACCAACATTGCTGCTGCTTTGTCGCCTGCATCGATAGCTTTACGAACGGATTTAATCGCTGTACGCAAAGTCGAACGCTGACTTGAATTGTGCGCATTGAGCTTCACTGCTTGACGAGCGCGTTTGCGCGCTTGTGCTGTATTTGCCATAACTATGTCCTGAACTTGGAATGCCTGCTAACCCTTGGTTAGTCAGCGGAAATCGGAAAAACGAAGATTATAGCTGCTTTTGGCCTTACGAGCAAACAAGCTAAGAGAAGAATAATGAGCTGGCAAGTAAAATATAAACAGCACTTTGTTTTCAGAATACTAATTTATAAGCAATAAGCAAAGTCCAGCAGGGGGCTATAATTTCGCCATGAATTTGCATAAAACGCTAGCCACCGTATCTGGCATGACGCTGCTGTCACGTATTACGGGGCTAGTACGTGAATTTCTTATTGCACGTACTTTCGGCGCCTCTATTTATACCGACGCTTTTTTCGTCGCCTTTCGCATTCCTAATCTGCTGCGTCGTTTATTTGCCGAGGGCGCATTCTCACAAGCTTTTGTGCCCATACTTGCGGAATACAAAAATCAACAGGGTGAAGTTAAAACAGCCGCACTAGTTGATCATGTGGCTACCGTTTTATTTTGGACCTTACTTGCCACCACCATCTTAGGCATCATCGCTGCGCCACTCATTGTCATGCTCATTGCAAGTGGGTTTACCAAAGAAGGGCCCACCCTGCATTTAGCGGTCGTCATGACGCGCATTATGTTTCCTTATATTTTGTTCATGTCCTTGGTTGCGCTTGCTGGCGGCATACTCAATACATGGCGTGAATTTAAAATCCCTGCATTTACACCTGTTCTGTTAAATCTTTCCTTCATAGCGGCATCTTTATTTCTAGCGCCGCATATGACACAACCTGTTTATGGTTTAGCGCTGGCTGTTTTTGTCGGCGGCATTTTGCAACTCGCACTACAAATTCCGGCTTTAAGAAAAATAGGCATGCTGCCACGCATAGGCCTTAATCCCTTCGCTGCTTTGCGCGACGATGGCGTAAAACGCGTATTAAAACAAATGGTGCCTGCTACCTTTGCCGTTTCAGTTGCGCAAATTAGTCTCATCATTAACACCAACATCGCTTCGCACTTAGAGAATGGCAGCGTATCTTGGCTTTCTTATGCAGACAGACTGATGGAGCTACCTACTGGATTATTAGGTGTAGCACTAGGTACGATTTTGCTTCCTAGCTTATCTAAAGCCAACGCAGAAGGCGATCAACAAGAGTATTCATCCTTATTAGACTGGGGACTGCGCTTAACATTTTTACTTGCTATGCCAGCTGCTATTGCACTAATGGTGTTATCGATTCCCCTAACAACGACCTTATTTCATTATGGTCAATTCGATCAACACTCTGTCGATATGACTGCACAAGCTCTGATCGCTTATGGCGTAGGATTAATGGGATTGATCTTAGTAAAAATACTCGCACCTGGTTTTTATGCAAAACAAGATATACGCACTCCAGTAAAAATTGCGATTGGCGTTTTAATCGCAACGCAAATCATGAATTATGTATTTGTACCCATAATTGCACATGCAGGCCTTGCACTCTCTATAGGATTAGGTGCCAGTATCAACGCAGGTATTTTATTTTTCTTTCTTAAAAAACGTGGCGTTTATCAACCTTCTGCTGGTTGGGGTTTATTTCTTATTCGCCTCTTAGGCGCATTGTTGATCTTGGCAGGTATAGGAATGTGGTCTGGTTCACAATTTGACTGGATTAGTTTGCGTGCAACTCCGCTAGTTAGAATTGCGGATCTCTTACTCATCATCCTACTTTGCATGGTAAGTTATTTCGGCGCGTTGTTCGCGATGGGTTTTCGTTTGCGTGACTTCAAACGTATATCGACTTAATTTCTAAAAATACATTAAGCGATGATGCAAGCACTCGATTATTTTTCTTCATTAGTTAAGCAAGATGATGACATTCCGCTTTTTGAAGCGGCGCTCTGCATTGCGCAGGATGATGATCCCGCTCTAGACTTAACAGCATGTGCTATTGAGATTGATAAATTTGCAGCGCGTCTAAAGCCTCGCCTTCCTAAAGATATTGCGCAAATTCCAAAATTACGTTTGCTCAATCACTTTTTTTATCAAGAACTAGGATTCGCAGGCAATATCAATGATTACTATGATCCTGATAACAGCTACCTACATAAAGTTTTAATGAGCCGTAAAGGCATACCTATCTCGCTCGCGATTATCTATATGGAGTTGGCGCAGCAAATCGGTTTGGAAGTAAAAGGGATTTCTTTTCCTGGGCATTTTTTGATGAAAGTGCCAGTAAAAAGTGGTGACATCATTATTGATCCCTTCAACGGAGCAAGTCTGTCACGTGAAGAAATAGAGCAGCGATTAGAACCTTATTTACAATCGCATCAAGAACGCAGCGAGTTATCGCTGACCAGCTATCTCGCCGATGCAGAGCCTAGAGAAATATTAGTGCGCATGCTACGCAACCTCAAAGCTCTGTTTGCAGAACATCCTGATTGGCATCAATTTTTGAATGTCCAAAAAAGATTAATGATCTTATTGCCCGATGATATGAATGAAAGACGCGACCGAGGTTTAGCCTATGCTCATCTCGACTGCCCACAAGCAGCATTACAAGATATAGAAGCGTATATAGCTGCCTATCCCCATGCGCAAGATGGTGAGAAACTACGCAGCCTATTACCTGATTTACGCGAGGCTAGCCGCAAACTAAATTAATGCACGATGATTTCTTAAGTTTTAGTGCGCGCCTCTATCGCTTCCCATTTTTCTAAGCTTTGTAATAACAAGCTATCAATTTCAGCAAAACGCAGATTTAACTTTTGCATAGCACTCGGATCTTGACGATATAAATCAGGATCAGCGAGCTTGGTACCTATCTCTGCTTGTTCACGCTCTAAATCAGCAATTAACTTTGGCAGTTCTTCTAATTCACGCTGTTCTTTAAAGCTGAGTTTTTTAGGTTTATTCGCCGTTGCTACTGCCTGCGGCGCATTTGTTGATACGACAGGTTTAGCATCAATCTTATTTTTATCTTTCTTTTGCTCTTGAGTGGGTTTGCGCACACGCTCCCAATCTGCATAACCACCTACATATTCACACCAACGGCCTTCACCCTCAGCAACTAACACTTGCGTCACTACATTGTCTAAGAAAGCTCTATCGTGGCTAACCAAAAATACTGTGCCATTAAAATCTTCTAGCAACTGCTCTAACAACTCTAGGGTATCAATATCTAAATCATTGGTCGGTTCATCTAAAACTAATACATTTGCAGGGCGCGCAAATAAACGCGCTAACAATAATCGATTTCGTTCACCACCCGACAAAGACTTCACAGGAGAACGAGCACGTTCAGGAGAAAAAAGAAAATCAGCAAGATACGTCATGACATGTTTACGTTGACCACCCACTTCCACCCAATCACTGCCGGGTGAAATCGTATCAGCCAAACTTGTTTCATCATTCAACTGCGCACGCATTTGATCAAAATAAGCAATTTGCATACGACTACCCTGACGCACCTCACCAGAGTCAGGTTGATCTTCACCTAATATCATTCTGAGTAAAGTTGTTTTACCTGCGCCATTCATGCCTATCAAACCAACTTTATCGCCACGCATAATCGTTGCACTAAAATTATCTACTATGCATTTACTACCAAATGACTTACAAATATCCGTCAGCTCAGCAACAATTTTTCCTGAACGATCAGCATCACTGACAGACATTTTTACTTGGCCTTGCTGATCACGCCGCGATCCTCGCTCTAGTCGCAAGGATTCCAGCCTACGCACTCGACCTTCATTTCTCGTTCTACGTGCTTCTACACCTTTTCGTATCCATACTTCTTCTTGCGCTAATACCTTATCGAATTTTGCGTTTTCTATCGCTTCAATTTCTAATTGCTCGGCTTTACGAATTTGGTAAGCAGAGAAATTACCTGGATAAGATTGCAAACGTCCTCTATCCAACTCAACAATGCGCGTAGCCACATTATCTAAAAACCGTCTGTCATGGGTAATGAACAACACACTCCCTTTGAAGTCACGTAGTAACTCTTCTAGCCAAAGTATGGAAGTAAAATCGAGATGATTCGTCGGCTCATCTAAGATGAGTACATCAGGTGCAGCCACTAAGGCACGCGCCAATGCCACGCGTTTTTTCATGCCGCCAGAAAGCGTATTGAGTATGTTTGCGGGATCCAGACTTAATCGATGTAACGTCGCCTCAACACGATTATTCAAATTCCAACCATCCATCACATCCAACTGCAATTGAATCTGCTGCATCTTATCCATCAAGACATCATCATCAGCACCACCCAATTGCGCTGCCAAGGCATCATATTCACTGAGCAATCCACGTACTTCTTGCACACCCTCTGCCACTGCATCAAATACCGACAACTCAGGATTAAAAACAGGCTCTTGCTCCACATAGGCAATGCGTAGATTTTGCTGTTTCGTCAAAAGTCCATCATCGAGAGGAAACACACCCGCAATGATGCGCAGTAAAGAAGATTTACCTGTACCGTTGCGTCCAATTAAACCTACACGCTCGCCGGCTTCTAGTGAAAAATCTGCATGATCTAACAACGCAACATGCCCAAAAGCGAGCTGCGCTTTACTTAATGAAATGAGTGCCATAAACCGAGTAAAAGAGAGCTGCAAAGGCAGCAGAGGAAGAAACCAAGGCGCTATTGTACGGTAGCCTCAGTCACAAGGACGACTACACGTGGCATTAAGCTAAGTAGGAGATAAGAAAAACGTGGAAAATAACGTGTATCAACCGCTAACGCTATCAGTTACACACGCTTTAGCGCCCTCTCAAACAATGAGGACGCTAATTATTCAAGCAGAATGTCAGACCTTGATCTGACACCAGAGAAATTACATACCTGAGATAGGCAGATTCATCCCAACTTCAACTTTAGGAATGAATTGCAAAGGCTGGGGGAAACTTGGCACACGGCTTTCAGCAGATTCACCACGCAAAACAAAACGACCGTTCACAACTGCTCTGTGGTCAATTTCTAATTTATCGTAATGCAGGTCACCAAAAATACGCGCGCCTTCCATTAAAAATACGGACTCAGCATAGACATCACCATAAACCGTACCAGCAATCATAATGGTTCTACATTTGATATCGCCATTGACTTTGCCGGCTGGGCCCACTACAGCAGTAGTGTTCTCATGGTTTCTTCCTTCTAGCTCGCCATTCACCATACCATCAAGCAGCAGCTTTCCAGAAAACTGGAATTTGCCATCAATCACGGTTTGATTATCTATAGACGTACGATAGAAGAATCTGTTTAAAGCAATTATTTTTTCTAATGTGTTCATTTTAATTTTCTTTAAGAGATATGCCGGTTGAACACAGCTACTTCGTATCAATGTACATCCTCGTAAGGATTAATAAGCACTTCATATTTTTGTTTTAACAGCGTAGAGTGCTCCTTAGTACGATTTCATCATACAACACTAATTACAAATTACAGCTAAATTTTTCACTCTGATTTCCGATATATTTCATTGCAATTTTTTTACTTAGAACTAATCTGCTTTAAGAAAAATCTCTAACTTGTTGATTTACATTGATTCATTAAAGTTTATAAATAAACACTAAAAATTTTGCAGTATTTTTATGTTGCTGATGTTGCATGCATTTATTACAAAATACTTTCATACCTAATAAGTGTAAATTAGCGTAACGTTGCATTTATTTCTATTTACAAAAGAAATAAGCAAAATGAAAACCTTATTTGTATTAAAAAATAAGATACGATCAAAATAAGAATTCACACTCAACAGATTCCAACCTTTATGCCACACGCTATTATTTTTGATACAGAAGCAACCGACATTAATCAACCAATCATCGTCGAAGCAGCATGGGTAGCGCTCAATAATGTGTCGCCTTTTCAGTTAGGCGATACTTTTCATCAACGCTACAACCCTGGCAAACCCATAAGCCTAGGCGCATTAGCTACACACCACATCTTGGATGAAGAATTAATTGACTGTCCGCCAGCCAGTTCATTCCAATTACCTCATGATTTGGAATATCTCATTGGACACAACATAGATTTTGATTGGCAAGCGATAGGTCAACCAGAAGTCAAACGTATATGCACATTAGCTTTATCAAGAAAAGCATGGCCCGAGTTAGATGCACATAATCAAAGTGCCCTACTTTATTTTCTAGAGCGTAGTAATGCTAGAGAAAGACTAAGAAATGCTCACTCTGCGGATGCTGATGTACAAATCTGCGGCACGATACTGCAACATATTTGTAGCGCATTAAGCATCACATCAATTGAAGCCCTGTGGATGGCTTCTGAATCAGCCAGACTACCCAGCCATATGCCATTTGGAAAACATAAAGGCGTGGCGCTGACAGAGGTTCCTGGTGATTATGTGCGTTGGTTACTGGATCAACAAAATATTGATCCTTATCTCAGACAAGCATTTATGGCACTAAAAAAAGCTAAGGCCTAATGCATCAACTTATTCGTTAGCGGGATAACGCAAGGTGGTTGTCACCACATTATGTTCACCTACACTCATGCATAACGAGGCCTGATGAATTTTAGCGATCTCCAAAGATAAACTGAGCCCTAGACCTATGCCGTCAATTGCTCTGGCATGCGCTGAGTCACCGCGATAAAAGCGCTGAAATGCCTTCTCTGCGAGATCATGGGGTGGATTATCTGCTGGATTAGAAATAGCCAAAGCAAATCCTTCCTTGGTTTTTTCTAAAGAAAAACTTATCCAACCACCTTCCGTATTATATTTAATCGCATTCGTATAAATATTGTAAATAAGTTGACGAATTAAACTCTCATCACAATTCCAGTGCACGCCTGACTGAATCTCGCTCGTGATTTTCAATGTAGGACGAAATAAATCAGCGTCTGCCACTAACTGATTCACCATATCACTTAGAGAAACCTCACGCATATCGGCTTGAATGCTATGGGCATCGGCACGAGATAACAGCAAAAGTTTTTCTGTAATCTCAATTAAGCGCTCAACCTCATCACTCATCAAACGCATTTTTATTTGCGAATCACTACCAAGTGGAAAATCAGCGATTAATTTTTCTGCATTCCCACGCAAAATAGTCAGTGGCGTTCTTAACTCATGCGATGCATCTGCTGCGAAGCGCCGCATTTGAATAAAGCCCTCATTCAAACGATTCCGCATACCATCAAACACATCCACAAAACTTTGAAACTCTTTATAGGGAACCGTTAAATCAATAGGTCGCCCTAAATTATCGGATGAGATACGTCTCAACTTCTTCTCTATCCTGACCAATGGACTAATCACAGCCCCAGTGAGATAAAAAGTCAACAACAGCACAGATAAAAGCAAAGCCGGCAAGGAGTAAACAATAATTTGATCGCGCCAACCCCACGCATCTCTAACAATTTTATCGATATCATTTTTTCTGACTAATAACATCGCGGCACCTTGATCCTCATTTCTCGCGACGGCTATCCAATCTTGATTATCTACAGTTTTATTTAATAAAACTAGTGAATCAGTCAGCAATTTCTTTTCATCTTTTGTAGTGTGCACATCTCTAAAATGCCCACATTCATTGATATTCACTTCGACAACTGGATTATTTTTTTTATTTTGTTCTGAACACAGCACATAGGAACTTGCCATATTCAATGAAATATCTTCTTCACGATTTTTATTTGCGCATATAAAAAATTCATTCACATCAGTAGTTTTATTTTCACAAACCAATAATGCTTGACTCATATCATGTACAACATGATCAGTGACCACACCAGGCATGAATGCTTTAGAAATAAAACGATTAACCAATATTACAAAAATAACTGCAAAAAATATTCTTATAAAAACATGTTTCTTAAAAGACTTCTGCATTATTCAAGCTCCAAACGAAATGTGTAACCCACACCTCGCACTGTCTCAATGGGGAATGGTAAATTATTTGTATTTTTACGATTTAATTTTTTTCTTATTCTCTGTATATAAACATCCACCACATTAGTTTCAGGATTAAAGCTAATACCCCATACATGTTTTAAGATTTGTTTGCGAGAAAATATATAGTTAGGTGAACGCATTAAATATTCAATCAAACTAAATTCACGCTGACTCAATATGGCTGAAGTACCCACCCATTCTGCTCGATTGCTTATTTTATTAATCGTCAAGCCACCTATCGTTACTTCATCAGCAACTGCATTATTTTTGCGCGATGCAATCGCCTTAATCCTTGCAATTAACTCTTCCACAAAAAATGGCTTAGCCAAATAGTCATCTGCACCTCGCTCAAAACCTTGCAGCCTATCGGGCAAATCAGCTTTAGCAGTCAAAAAGATAATCGGTACATTATTTCCCGATTGTCGTACTTTTTCTAAGATGGCAAATCCATCTACAGTCGGCAACATCACATCTAATAACACCAAATCATAATCACCATCTGTGATGGCAGCTAAACCTTCAGCACCATCTTTGATGTGATCAACCGTATAGCCGCATTGAATGAGATTGGGAATAACAAATTCCGCAATCTTAATTTCATCTTCAATCAACAGAATTTTTAGCG
>CANGLD010000074.1 GCA_947454475.1 Oxalobacteraceae bacterium | reverse complement strand
TGGGCAGCGCTGCCAAGGTTTTATTTCTAAATCACTTCCTCCCGTGACAGTTCAGTCCAGAGAGCGTAGTACCATCGCATGATGCGCCGGTTTCCTTACTTTTTTCTCGTCCTTCCCTTGCTATTGCTCACTGCAACTGCACAAGCAGATGTGGCTGTTGCAATGAAAGCGATTGAACGCGGACATTACTCAACTGCTCAGCGCGCTCTGCGTAAATCTGCTGAAAGTGGTGATGCATTAGCTCAAAATAATCTCGCTTATCTTTATGAGCATGGCTTAGGTGTGAATCAAAGTTATAGCGATGCTTTACTTTGGTATAACCGAGCAGCCGAAGCTGGCTTGCCACAAGCGCAATTTAATTTAGCGACCTTGTATCACTACGGCAGAGGCATTTTAAAAAATCAAACCGAGGCCTTACATTGGTATAGCGCTGCTGCAAATGCAGGATTAGCTGAAGCCCAATACATGATGGGTGAATACCAGCGAGAAGGGTGGGCTGGTAAAAAAGATGCTGCTGTAGCCTTATCTTGGTATTTAAAAGCTGCAAAAAAAGGGAATCCGTCTGCCCAATTAATGGCGAGTTCTCTCTATTTATCGGGTGAAGGCTGGCGTAAAGAGCCACAAAAAGCTGCGGTCTGGGCTGAACTAGCTCGGGTCAACGGTGAGCGTCAGGCCAATCTCGTATTGGCACAAGTCGGTAAGAAAATCCCTGCAAAAGACCTAGAAGAAGCCTTATTTTTAGCTGGGAATTGCTTGAATAGCGGCTATAAATCCTGTCCTGAATGAGTCTGCAGTCAGTAAAAATTATTAATTTACTAACAAAATAGCCGTCATACCTGTCGAAATATCGTCTTGCTTTACTCGGTGAACACTGTCGGTTAGTCGATCACCCCCTCCAAAACCCGCATAAAACCTCATCTTTCTTGCTGGCACGAGCCTTGCTCTAATGGAATTGTTCATTGGAATAAAGGCATCCAAAGTGACCGCTATAACAGACATCTCGCATCCAGCATTATGGTTGGATCCACAAAGTGCAGTAGGCACACAAGAACGTGAGCAACTCGCGGAAGCGGGCTTGCAACTTCTCCCTGTGGCTACGCTAAACGATCTCAAGCAAGGCTTGGCGAAAGCCAGACTTGTCGTCATCCGTTTAATGGATGATGTCGGCTTGCTAGAAGAGGTCAAAAAACTGACACAGGCTTTTGGTCATGCTGTCCCAGTGTTGTGCCGAGTCGAGCGCAATCATTTGGAACTTGGCATAGAAGCGATGCGACGCGGTGCATATCACGTACTCGCAGCGGATGATTGGTCTCCAGAATGTTGGCGTAATGCGCTCTCACTGGCACCGACTAAATCGACCTTAGCGAGTAAGAGTTCACGTACCTTTATTTTTGTCGACCCAGTAAGTCAGCATTTATTAGAACTGGCTAAGCGCGTCGCACAAACACAAGTTTCTGCATTGGTGGTTGGTCCTACTGGAGCTGGTAAAGAAGTATTAGCGCGTGTATTGCATGATGCTTCACCGCGTTGTGATGGTCCCTTCGTGGCAATGAATTGTGCTGCATTGCCTGAAAATCTGATCGAAGATTTATTGTTTGGTCATGAGAAGGGCGCATTCACAGGAGCATTGAAAGAACATCGTGGTTTATTTGAACAAGCTAACGGTGGCACGATCTTCTTAGATGAGATCGCTGAAATGCCTTATCACTTGCAGACCAAATTACTACGTGTACTGCAAGAACGAAAAATTACACGCTTAGGTGCAACAGCACCTATCGATTTAGATATCAGACTCGTTGCAGCAACGAATAAAGATTTACGTGAAGCGATAGAGAATCGTGAATTCCGTGAAGATTTATATTTCCGTATCAGTGCATTCAAATTAAGAGTCGCTCCTTTACGTGAACGTCCAGGCGATATCTTGCCTTTAGTTGCACAATTTCTTGCGACCTATGGTCCTCCAGATCGCAGCATGCAATTGACATCAGAAGCAATGGAATTGCTCATGCAATATCCATGGCCTGGCAATGTGCGTGAATTAGAAAACGTCGTACAGCGTGCATTAGTTCTCTCATCTGGCGACATGATTACGGAATCTGATCTCATGTTCGATGACGTCACAGCACGTACTCAAGTGGTAGAAGCTGTAGAAAATAGACCACTCATTGCAGCACACATGCCTTTCTTGCTGAACAAAGAAAACATCGATCAAATTGATTTATCCAGTGCAGTAAAAAGTAGTGAATATCAAGCCATCATGGCTGCGATTGAAGCGACAAGTAGTCGTATAGAAGCGGCTAAAAAACTGGGTATCAGTCCTCGTTCATTGCGTTACAAGATGGCGCAGTTCCGTGAACGTGGCATGACGCAAGTGTCAGCTCGATAAATCAGGGAGCATCAATCATGGTAGACAGAATCACTACACAGTCGAATATTGATTCCATGTTGGCGACCATTCGTCAATATCAGACGGATGCAGCAGGTAAAAATACACCTGCAGTATTAACACGTCAGACACCAGAGGTTGGTAAACCGACATTTTTTGATGCAGTAAAAAGCGCCGTTGTAAATACGAATAATCTCGATCAGCGTGCAGATAATTTAAGTGAAGCGTATGACCGTGGTGAAGATGTGCCCTTAACCGATGTAGTACTCGCAATTCAAAAATCATCGGTTGCCTTTGAAGCCACACTACAAGTGCGCAATAAAGTATTAAAGGCTTATGAAGACATCATGAATATGCCGGTTTAATCTTTACAAAAATTCATTGATAAGCAGGACCTTACAGAGAGTAAAACATGGCTGAAGCAACGATGAACATGGGCGGTATGCCACCGCAACTACCACCAAGTGGTAATTCCAATGCTGGAGATGGAGCAGCAGGTGCTATGCCCATGGCCACAGCAAACGCAGGACTTCCAGCGACGACGAATAACTCCACGACAGCCTTAACAGGTGTTGCTGGTGGTGTGATGGCATTTCGTGGCAAAGTCGAAGAAGTACTTCAGCAACCATCCATACGTCGATCGCTACCAGCGATCATTTTGCTATTTGTTTTACTGATTGCTTTCGTTGCCTATCAAGGCACACAAACTGTTCCTTATCGTGCAGTCATGCCTGGCATGACAGAGAATGACAAACAAGCTGCCATGGAAGCATTGAAGGTAGGCGACTTCAAACCAAAGTTGGATTCATCCACTGGTCAAATCATGGTGGCAGAGCCACGTTATTACGAAGCACGTATTTTCTTAGCAGGACAAGGCATACCAAAAGAAGCACAACCGATTGGTATGGATTCCCTCAAAGATCGTTCTTCCATGACGACCAGTCAGTTCATGGAACAAGTGAATTACAACTCAGCGATGGAACAAGAACTTGCACGCAGTATTATGCAAATCTCTACCATTAAATCTGCACGTGTTCATTTAGCTTTACCTAAGCAAAGTGTGTTTGTGCGTGATCGTGCAACACCAAAAGCGTCAGTTGTCGTCACACCGCACACTGGTCGTGGTGTATCGACACCGCAGGTTAAAGCGATTGTTAATTTGATTTCTTCCAGCGTACCTTATCTCACTCCACAAAACGTCTCGGTTGTGGATGATCAAGGTAATCTGATGACAGATGAAAATCCTGTCGATGCAGCGATGGGACTTACCGTCGCGCAGATGCAGCACAAAATGCGTACTGAAGAACAGTATCGTAATCGTGTCACTGAATTACTCGGACCAGTTGTAGGTGAAAACAATATTCAATCGCAAGTCAATCTGACTTTAGATTTCGATACGGTTGAAACCACGACTGAAGATTTTGACAATAAAGATAAAGGTGTGAAACCACGTTCGGAAGCCATGACTACCGAGCGTAAATTCAAACTTGATCCTGAAGGTATTCCAGGTGCATTAAGTAATACACCACCACCTGATGCAAATCTGACGGTCAATACCGACACCAATGAGAAAAAACCACTCAACAATGAAATCACGACCACCAAATCAACACGTAACTTTGAAATGGATCGTGCAGTTCGTCATGAGAAAAAATCACTCGGTACTATTTCACGCTTAAGCGTAGCAGTGGTTGTGGCTGAACGTCCTGCGCCACCTCCTGCTGATGGCAAACCAGCTGCACCGAATGCACCTAAGACTATTCCTTACACTGCTGAAGAGCTCGATCGTATGTTGAATCTGGTGCGTAGTTCTGTTGGTTATAACGCAGAACGTGGTGACGTGGTCACCGTTGCACCAGCACGATTTGAATCACAAATTAATTACAAGCCAGAGCAATGGTATGAAAACAGTGATATTCAGAATTTCATTAAAATTGCCATCGCTGCTTTGGTTATTATCGTATTCTTAATCGCGGTGGTTCGTCCGATGGTGAAAGGTCCAACCATCCAACAAATCATGCCACCAGCATTGCCACCAGTAGACGAAAACAAAGTCGCAGCCGATGCCGCCGCTGCCGCCAAAGCAGCAGCCGATGCAGAAGCCGCAGAGGCAGCCGCTAAAGCCGCCGCAGAAGCAGAAGCCGCTGCAGCTGAAGAAGGCGAAGAGGGTGAGGAAGGCGAAGACGATGAGGAAGAAGAAGCCGAGGAAGAGGAAGAGGTCGAACTCCACGATGGCGAGACCTTAGAAGAACTCAAAGCTAGAATGCAAAGTATGAAGCCTAAGAAACCAACTTTCTCTGCTGATATGCTTGATACTGCAAACAGCTATGATGATAAAGTTGCCTTGATTCGTATGTTGGTATCGCAAGAATCTGGTCGGGTAGCGATGGTATTGAAAAATATGGTCAAGAACTAAAGTTAACTAGGAAATATCATGGCAGAAGAAAACAAACCGAACGATGAAGATCCGAATGACTTGGAGGCGATGAAGAAAAAATTCAAGCCCAAGAAAAAAAACAACATGGCGGAAGACATGTTGAAAAATGCGAATAGTTATGAAGATAAACTTGTACTGGTGAAGGTGTTATCAGAAAAAGAACAAGGCAGGGTCGTCTTAATGATTAAAAATATGTTGAAGGGTAAGTGATAGCGTCGTTGATCAATGCTGTCGCTAGAAAATTTTCACAAAGAAAATTGAACAAATAATAAAAGTAACGGTAACAGAGGTCGAAGATGGCGGAAAAAAAAGAAGACAAGAAAGACGCAAAACCCAAAGCTGCTCCTAAAGAGGAAAAAGCACCGGATGCGCCTAAGCCTAAAGTAGAGCCGCCTCCTATGTCGGATGCACTCAAGGCTGAGTTAGAAGCCATGACCAACACGCAGCGTGCTGCCGTGTTGATGTTGCTATTGGGTGAAGACCTTGCCTCTAACATTATCAGTTACTTAGATCCCAAAGAAGTGCAGGCCTTAGGTGCTGCAATGGTCTCGGTTGCAGAACTGTCACAAGAAGCTGTGAACGCCGTGTTGGATCAATTCGTTGAAACACTGAAAAAACAAACCAGTCTTTCACTGGGAACAATTGAATATGTAGAAACCGTATTAAAACGCGCGCTAGGTCCTGATAAAGCAGCGTCTGTACTTTCTCGCATCATGCCGAATCGCGCTAGTCGTGGTTTAGAAATTTTACAATGGATGGATGCACGTGCTATCGCTGAGATGATCCGTGGTGAACATCCACAGGTCACAGCAATTATTCTCTCCGTGTTGGAATCCGAAGTTGCAGCAGACGTACTGGCATTTTTGCCCGTTGAATCACGTCCTGAAGTCATACAACGTGTAGCGAGTTTGGATACTGTTCAGCCATCTGCGATGGAAGAACTAGAAACCATCATGAAAAAACAATTCTCTAACAATGCTTCAGCAGCATCGTCGAGTTTTGGTGGTGTGAAAGCCGCAGCAAAGATCATGAACTTCACGAAAGTTGAGTTAGAAGGCGCGATCTTGCAAGGCGTGGGTCAGATTGATGAAGAACTCATGCTGCGTATTCAAGATAATATGTTTAGCTTTGATAATCTTGGTTCAGTTGATAACCGCGGTATCCAAGCACTGATGCGTGCAGTTGAGCCAGATCTGTTAATGATTGCATTGAAAGGTGCAAGCGAAGAAATTAAAGACAAGTTCTTTAGCAATATGTCGAGTCGTGCACGAGGCATGTTTATCGATGATATGGAAGCGAAAGGTCCATTACGTATCACCGAAGTGGAAGACGCGCAGAAGAAAGTCATGCGTTCTGCGCGTAAGCTATCTGAATCAGGTGATCTGATCCTAGCATCAGGTGGAGCCGATTTTGTCTGAACCACGCAAAGCGGCAGTAAACAAACAATGGATGCCGAATCTCATGTTCGATTCGGAAACCAACGACTTTGCTATACAAAATTTATTAGAAAAAGAAGGTCCACAATTTGTGGCCGGATCAGAGCGCCGCGCAGCTGCAGCCTTTGTAGTTGATCGTTTAGGGCAACCAGAGGATGAAGACTTAAGCAATAAATTTGTCGCGGATAACGCTGAAGATGAAGAGAGTGCAGAAACGGATTTGAGTCATGCATTAGATCATCCTGTGAGCGCTGCACCTATTCCAGCCTCACCTACAGAAGAAGAAATACGACTAGCTGCAGCAGCACAATTAGCAGCGGAACAAGCGGCGCAGTTAGCAGCGGAACAAGCGGCGCAATTAGCAGCAGAGCAAGCAGTACAACAAGCTGCTCAGATTGCTGCCACCGCAGCTGCTGCACAAGAAAATCA
Organism: Oxalobacteraceae bacterium; assembly: GCA_947454475.1. GTDB lineage: Bacteria > Pseudomonadota > Gammaproteobacteria > Burkholderiales > Burkholderiaceae_D > Pernthalerella. Next base: position 3,077 of record CANGLD010000074.1, on the reverse strand, counting down.
AAGTGCGCAAGAAGAAGTTGAACTCTATTCGCCACAACAACAGTCACCAGATTTAAGTAATGAAGCTGTCACCAGCTTAGTTGAAGCAGCAAGAGAAGAAGCACGTCTTGCAGCCCATGCAGAAGGACATCAACAAGGATATGACTCAGGCTATGCCCAAGCATTAACTGAACTCAAAGCAGAAATGGACGCTAAAGTCGCTGCTCTGCAATCTATGGTTGATGGCATCAAAGAATTGTCCACGGATGCTGATGCCTTATTTGATCCTGTAAAAAAATTAGCAGTGCATCTGGCAGAGCAATTAGTGCGTGGTGAATTAACGCAATCAGGTCAAGTCATCTCACGCATAGTAGAAAACTGTGTACGTGAAATGTCAGGTAGTAGTGAAAAAACACTCATCGTCCATTTAAATCCTGAAGATCTCGAACTCTATAAACCCCTAGCAGAGCAATTTGGTGAAACCATAAGCTTGCGACCTAACTCTACTTTGCAGCGCGGCAGTGTTCGTGTCTCTTTGGATGGAGCAGTCGTAGAAGATTTAATTGAACGACGCGTACAAGCATTAAGTAAATCATTAAAAGAAGCCGCACCAAGCGGCTGGCGTAGTAATGCAAATTCCAATGCAAGTGCTGGGAATAGCTTGGCAGCGCGTATGGAAAATCGTCAACAAGATATAGAAACAGTCGCAGTCACAAGTGCATCTAACACGCTAGGTAATGAAAGTCATGATGCAGGAGAACCTCCTACAGGTTTAGATCATGATTGATTATGCTGACGTAGTCGATGGATTGATCACGCAAACACGTGCACCTGCTCCTTGTCATACAGGTACCTTAGCGCGTTTAGTCGGCATGACCTTAGAAGCACGCGGCATCATGGCACCACTCGGTGCGCATTGCGAAATCGAAGGCAGTGCTGGTCAAAAATTAGCCGCCGAAGTAGTGGGCTTTAATGATCAAACGCTTTATCTCATGCCCTTTACTGATTCAGCTGGTATCGGACCAGGTGCAACAGTGCGCGTTATTAGTCATTCATCAGAAGCTAGTCTAGGTCCTGAACTCTTAGGTCGTGTGATAGGACCATTAGGTGAACCCTTAGATGGATTGCCAGCGCCAGAATGTCCAGACAAACTAGCCTTACTTGGATTACCTATCAATCCTATGGAGCGTGGTCCTATTAATCAAGTCTTAGATGTTGGTGTCAAAGCGATTAATGGCTTACTCACGATGGGAAGAGGACAACGTATAGGTTTAATCGCAGGCTCTGGTGTAGGTAAGAGTTCGCTCTTAGGCATGATGACACGCTTTACCAAAGCGGATGTCGTCGTGATTGGACTCATCGGTGAACGTGGACGTGAAGTACAAGCTTTCATTAATGAAGTGCTCGGACCTGAAGGTCGCGCAAAAGCCGTCGTCATTGCAGCACCTGCCAATGTCTCACCTGTGCTGCGACTCAAAGCCACCCATCTCACTCATGTGATTGCAGAATATTTTCGTGATCAAGGCAAAAATGTCTTAATGATGATGGATAGCTTAACCCGTGTCGCGCATGCTCAACGTGAAATTGGTCTCGCCATTGGTGAACCACCCACAGCAAAAGGCTATCCACCTTCTGTGTTTGCTTTACTACCTAACTTAATTGAACGCACTGGTGTTGGTCGTCATGGTTATGGAGCAATCACGGCAATCTACACCGTGTTAGCTGAAGGCGATGATGCACAAGATCCTATCGTGGACATTGCACGTGCATCTCTCGATGGACAAGTCATGTTGTCACGTAAATTAGCCGATGCATCGCATTACCCAGCGATTGATTTGAATGGCTCCATCTCGCGTGTCATGCAAAATCTGGTAGCACCAAATGATCTACACACAGCCAATCGTTTTAGACGATTGTGGTCTTTGTATCAACAAAATCAAGATTTGATTTCAGTGGGTGCTTATGAAACAGGATCGAATCCAGACATTGATCAAGCCATCGCCTTGCGTGCTCGCTTAGAACAATTCTTGAAACAAGACATGCACATCAATGAAGATTATGAAAAAACTAGACAAGAAATCAGAGAGCTGATGGCAGTCTAGGTGGTAGAGGTAACAGAGGCATCAACAGAATAAAACACACGACACATGAACAACACTTGGAAAATTTTAGCGAATCGCGCAAAAACAGCAACAGAGGAAGCACAATCTGTGGTTGTCACAGCGCGAGCGCGCATCACACAATTACAAGCTAGTTTGGATCATATAGAAACTTTGCGTGTGGATTACATAACCCGTTATCACGCCACACAAAAAGAAATGCACATGATTGCAGACAATCTGGCATATCGACAATTTCTTGAACATTTAGGCTCACTCACAGAAAGAGTGACAGCACAAATGGAAACCGCACAAGCAGAACTCGAACGCGTCAAAGCCCTCTGGTCAGAAGCTTATAGACAACAACTCAAAATGGAAGCTATGGTAGAGCGCGATGCCACCAATAAGAAAAACGCTGCTATCAAACTCGAACAAAAACAAACAGATCAAGCCGGCATCACGCAATTTAATTTGCGATAAAAACATACAAAATTAAAAATTGGGTACGGCGCAATGCATTGCGCCGTATGAAGCTAAGATTTAACGGTGCAATCAATTGCAACATACAGACCTGCCTGTGTCTCTATTTCTAGGTGCGATTAGTGCCGCGTAATCGTACTTCTATAGTGTCTCTATCAGAAAATTCAACTATCAAAAAAATACACAATCAAAATAAAATTTGATTGTGTATTTAGATAAAAATTAAAAATATTTTTTCGTACGATTACGCTACGCTAATCGTACCTACCGCACTCGCTAGGCATGGAAGGGCGCAATACATTGCGCCGTATGGATTAGCGATATAAAACGGTACAATCCATTGCAACATACAGACCTGCTTGGGTCCCCGTTTGTAGATACTGTTACTGCAGTCAACGATAAACTATAAAAAAATTTCTACTGTTTCTTCATCAGTCTTTTTCGATAGCGTAGCAAAGTACTCTGAAGGCGGCTGCATAAGCTGCCTTCAGTACTTCACCAACAAACTTCCTTCTATTG